>JASJBW010000067.1 GCA_030066315.1 Gammaproteobacteria bacterium | reverse complement strand
ACCCATAACCAGGTAACTGGCATTAAAAACAATGCGCTTGACCTCTTCAATGGATTTCAGTCCATTAATACGCCGAATGAATTCAATGTTACTGGGACACCAGGGCGCATCTTCTCTGACCGACTGCATGTATTTTTCGATAGCGAGACGGCATGCATCATCATCCCAGCTTAAGGGTAGGTGCACTATTCGCGAAGGTAACTGGATATCTTCTAGATTCTGTAGCGTATATTCGCCGGTCTCCAGGTGCTCTAGTAGATCTGTTATTGCAATCTGTTGTGAATCGTAATGTATTTGCAGTGAGCGTATTCCGGGTGTGAGTTCTTGAATGCCTTTACGAGGATTCTGCTGTAACCATTGCATCAGGGCATGTACTCGAAAACGTAATGCGATATCCAAAGCCATAGCACCATACTCGATTAACAGGTATTTATCCCCGCTGGGGCGATAATTCACTTCAATACCCAATTTGGCAGGATCGAGGGTTTTGATCACGGGGCTTACTAAAGGTGCCGGTGTAAATTCAAAATCTCTACCACACAGGTTTTCGAGCATGTACTGTTGCTGTTTTTCAGCCTTTACAGCTGTTTCGATAGTGACTGGAATAAAAGTTATTTTGTCACCGGCATGTAACTGTCCCAGTTTCCATCGATCGGCGCTGATGACGGTCGCAGGGCACACAAACCCGCCCAGGGAAGGACCGTCTGGACCCAGAATGACCGGCATATCACCGGTAAAATCTATCGTACCGATAGCATACGCATTATCGTGAATATTTGAGGGATGCATGCCTGCTTCACCACCATCAGTTCGGGCCCATTCCGGTTTAGGGCCTACCAGTCGGATACCGGTGCGACTGGAGTTATAATGGACCTCCCACTCGGATTCAAAAAAGGTTTTGATGTCTTGTTCCGTAAAAAAGTCGGGGGCACCATGGGGACCATAAATAACGTGTATCTTCCAGTTTGACGTCAGTTCAGGAATAATAGAAGAGTCATAACTGGGCGGCACCAATGATGAAAAAGCATTGAAGTGCAGGGTATCCCCAGCCTGTAACTGACGACCATTGTGACCACCAAATTGTCCCAGAGTGAAAGTGGAAACGGATCCAAGATAATCAGGAACCGTAAATCCTCCGGCAATCAACAAATAGCTTCGACTGCCCCCTGAATGTATTTTCCCCATCTGCAGTTGATCACCGGCTTTCACCTGAATGATTTGCCACATGTTCAGCGGTCTATTGTTCAAGCGTGCATCGATAAATGCTCCCGTAAGAATGATGGCGGTGGCATTATTGAATACCAGGGTGGGGCCATTTAACGTGATCTCTAAACCGGCGCAATCTTCGGTATTATCCAATAGGCGATTACCCAGACGGAAGGACCAGTCATCATAAGGTCCTGAGGGCGGTACGCCGACATCCCAGTAACCCTGACGCCCCGGATAATCCTGTACAGTCGTTAATGTGCCAGCGTTAACAATATCGATGGAATTGGGTTGATAACGCACCTGTTCGAGCAGATGCGTATCTACCTGGCCTGCTAATACCTCTGGATGATGAACCACTAATCTTAGGTAATGAAGATTAGTCTCGATACCGTAGAGTTGTGTTGCTGATAAGGCTTGGTTAAGTCGTTGCAGGGCTGATGCTCTGTCAGGTCCCCAGACAATGAGTTTACCCAGCATCGGATCAAAATAGGCCGAAACCTGTTGCGTTACGTCCAGCCAATGATCGACCCTTAGGCCTTCACCCGATGGCCATTCAATGTGGGAAAGTAAACCTGCACAGGGTTGAAAGTTTTTATTCGGGTCCTCAGCATACAGGCGTACCTGGATCGCGTGGCCATGAGCGGATAATGTCGTTTGCAGTGACGCTAGTCCAGGCAGAGTCCCCTGAGCGAGTTGGATCATATAAGCCACTAGATCTATGTCGTAGATGGCTTCTGTGACACCATGTTCGACCTGTAAACGGGTATTGACCTCAAGAAAATAATAATCGCGGGTTTCTACATCAAATATATATTCAACAGTGCCCGCACTGCGATAGTGGATACTCGCCATCAAGCGCCGAGCAGTCACTTCCATTTCATTAAGGAGTTGCTCAGATATTAAGGGTGGTGGTGTTTCCTCAACGACCTTTTGATTGCGGCGTTGTAACGAACAGTCACGTGTACCGACGCTGATCACGTGGCCTTTGCCATCTCCAAAAATCTGGACCTCTATATGGCGACTGGTCTTAATATACTTTTCAACAAATACACCACTATTACCGAAATTATTCTGACTGAGCCTTTTGACGGACTCAAAGGTTTCAAGCAATTGTTTGCTGTCATGGCACAGCTGCATGCCGATCCCACCACCACCCGCGGTGCTTTTAAGCATTACCGGGTAACCAATCTTTTCGGCTGCAGCGATGGCTGCTTCAACGTTATCCAACAGCGGGCTGCCCGGGACCAGCGGGACATTATTCTTTTGGGCGAGCGCTCTGGCACGATGTTTTAATCCAAAGGCTTCCATTTGTTCCGGCGTGGGACCGAGAAAAATGATAGATTCCAGCTCGCAACGACGTACAAATTCAGGATTTTCACTTAAGAAGCCATAACCTGGATGGATGGCGTCGACGCCACTGGCTTTGGCAATGGAAAAAATTTTTTCCTGGTTCAAGTAGGTTTGTTTTGCTGAGCCTTCGCCCAGGCTGAAACTTTCATCGGCGCGTTGTACATGTAATGAATCTTTATCGGCTTCAGCGTAAACACTGACTGCGCGGATATTCAGTGCATTTAATGTACGAATGATGCGGACAGCGATAGCTCCCCTGTTGGCAATGAGTACGGACTGTATCATTGTGTCTTTTCCGGTCTAAGATGTCGGGCCGTCCCGTTTATTCTAATCACCTTTGGGTCGTCCCAAAGGGGCACGCGTTGTGCTTTTAAAAAAACGTAATCAGTTCCAGATCAGTACCTCTACGGGCGTTGGATTATAAGCATTGCAGGGATTATTCAATTGCGGGCAGTTCGAAATTAACACAATGACATCCATATGGGCCTTCATCTCAACGTATTTACCCGGTGCGGATATACCATCCTCAAACGTGAGCCCACCCTCTTCAGTGATGGGTACGTTCATGAAAAAGTTAATATTATGTGTAATATCCCTTTTGGTCATACCAAATTCTTCATGTTCTGCCACTGCCAGCATCCAACTGTCGCGACAAGCATGCATGCAACGTTTATCCAGTGCATAACGTACCGTATTACTCTCGGTAGCACAGGCTCCTCCAAGAGTGTCATGCCGACCACAGGTATCCGCGACAATTTCTAGCATTACGTTATTTTCATTGGAGCGCAGTTGCGTGCCGGTGGTGAGATATACGTTACCCTGTTCACGGATAGTATCCATCGCACTGTAGCGTTCAGTGGGATCATCAGCCGAATAAAACAGCGTGTCTGCAGCTTGGTTGCCTTCAAGATCTAAAATCCTGAATGTTTGCCCTTGCTTAACCACCTGCATGAAATAATCACCTGCCTCCACAACAGTGCTACTAACAGCATCTTTAGAGCGTAATTCACTTTCTTTGATCATGATTTAAATCCCCAGGCCTAACAGGTATAACCGATTGTTTTCAAACCCACGCTGGTTTTCTGCACAATGATTCATACAGAGATCATCTTTTTCGACGGGATCTGCATGTTCGAGCGATACTTGTACGGATTTTCGAGGATACTCCCCATCTGGATACAAGGGGTGAGGGCAGGTATGCATCAGGACCAGAGTATCCATTTCAAAACGTAAAAGAATGTGATCACCCGCGCTAGAATTGTTTTTGACATAACTGAGATCACCATTGTGGTCCACCTGTGATTTACTGAACAGGTTCAAGTTGGCAGCCATGTCTTTTTTTCCCAGACCATATTTTGCGAGTTCCACCAGAAAAGCATCGTATCCGTTTTGATTCCATTCGTTATGAGCCTGCTGATAGGTTTTTTCGCCAAAACGCTGATTGATCGATGTCTTGGTAGAATTACCGCAAACGGTTTCATGCCAACCGACAGAGTCTTCAATGATGGAGCAGAAAACACGGCCCATATCCGAGTAGAGGCAATGCCCTTTAGTCAGTTTGAAGGTATGCTGTGCTTTTAAGGTATCCGGCGCGTTATAACGTTCCAATAGGTTTTCTGGGTTGTAAAACAACATGCCTACATTGGCATTCCCTTCGATATCGGTGAGGCGTAATTGCATTCCATGACGAATACGAAAGGACCAGTGACTGGCGCCAGGAATCGTGGTTGTGTATTGATTTTGCATGATTCTTTTCTTTTTTAAGCGATGACGGCTTCTGATTGGTCGATATGTAATGTGCTTTTAATTTCTTCCGCAATCGCAATTTGTTCTGAATCATCCACATCGGTTGATAATTCGAGATCGTAGGTGATTTGCGATCCATAGTTTTGCGGAGCATGCGGGTCATGTCTGACCTTGTCGAATACCCATAATCTTGAACCGAGTGAGAATGCCTCTTTAAGATCGTGCGTGACCATGAAAATGGTCAGTTGATCCTGTTGCCAGAGCTCCTTGACCAGTTCATGCATATCATTGCGGATACCAGGATCCAGGGCACCAAAAGGTTCATCCAGTAATAACACCTTGGGATTGGCAATCAACGCCTGGGCTATCGCCAGTCGCTGTTGCATGCCTCCCGATAATTCATGAGGGTAATGATTCATGGCATGGGTCAGTCCTACACGCTCAATCAGTGCATTGACTTTTTGCAAAGCCTGTTGCTTGCTACTGCCAAACATTCGTGCAATTAGGGGTTTTTTCTGAAATTCCAGTGCTATCAGAATATTTTCTTGAACGGTTAAATGGGGGAATACCGAGTAACGTTGAAAGACAATGCCGCGTTCACCATCAGGTTCCGCTTTAAGCGGTTCATCTTCCAGGATGATGTTACCCTTACTGGGTTTTTCGATACCCAGTAACATTTTCAGAAAAGTGGATTTGCCACAACCTGAAGCGCCCACCAGGGTAATGAAAGAACCCTGTTCGACTTCTTTGTGAATGTTTTCCAATACCGGCGTCTGGCCATAATTTTTCCAGACATTATGAATCGTAATAAAACTCATGTCGTTTGACCCTGTACTGCCTTTTGACTGTGATACCAGGGGTACAGCCGCTGGCTGATGATTCTCAATAACCAATCGATCAGAAAGGCCAGGAATGTAATCCATACGACATAGGGCAGTATGACATCCATCGACAGGTAACGTCTGACTAGAAAAATTCGATATCCCAGACCATCTGTCGCTGCAATAGCTTCGGCCGCGATTAAAAATATCCAGGCGGCTCCGAGAGACAATCTCACCGTATCCAGCAGTCTTGGTAATATCTGTGGAAGTAAAACGCGCAATAATATTTGCCAGGTATTGGCAGTCAAAGTTTGTGCTTTTATGAGTTGTTCAGCAGGTATTTCCAAGGTTCTGGCTTGCATATCTCGAATGATAAAGGGGGCAATGCCAATGATTATCAGAACAACCTTGGAAACCTCCCCCAGTCCAAAAATAATAAAAAGGATGGGCAGAATTGCCATGGGGGGTACCAGGGCAATGGCGGTGATCAAGGGGGATAGATTGGCTCTGACCAGGGGAATTGCCCCATTGATTAGGCCAATCACCAATCCAATTAAAGCACTAATACCGACACCCATAGCCAGCCGTTGCAAACTGCTTAGGGTATCTTGCCAGAACAGATAATCACCGGAACGTTTACTGGGCTCGAAGGCCAATCTTTCCATGGAGGTGACCATCTTACTGATGCCAGGCAGTAATTTATCATTAGGATTTTCAGCCAGGCGTTGATGAGATGCTCCAATATAAACCATCACAATAATGACAAAGGGTAAAAAACCTAGAAGCCATTTCAAAGGCCTGGACGGGTGTCGATTAATTAAGCGCATAAAAAATAACCTTAATCCGGTTAAAAACTAAAGTTTGCCGTTGGCGGCCATTTCCATGTAGGACGGATCAAAACGGAATTTCACATTAGCCTTGTCACCATAAATGCCTGATGGTGTCTCTATGCCAATATAACCAGCATCCCCGGCACCTTCACCCAGTAGACCATGTTCAAAAGAAAATTCCGCAACGTATTGCATGGTTTCTTTGAGTTTTGGACTTTTAGTAAAAGAAACCGCTTCGCCTGGTTGGAAGAACATTTTTGTCGAAGCCAATTGCGACTCATAACCTGCCAAATCGGTTCCTGATGCTTCTGCCATGCTCATACGGGCATCCTTGCTTTTACTGCTGCCTGCTTCCATGTTTGACATGATTTCATACCAGGCTCCCACCAAGGCCTTGCCGAATTTGGGATGAGCTTTGAGGGTTTCAGTGTTTACTACCATCAAGTCGATAATCTCCCCAGGTATTTTTGAAGAATCGTAAACCTTGGTGCTATTAGGCATACTTACGATTTCAGCCAATAATGGATTCCAGGTGGTTACCGCGGTGACATCATCTGTACCATAGATGGAAACCATGTCAGCATCAGAAGTATTTACAACCTTGATATCCCTTTCACTGAGACCCACCGATTCCAGTCCACGCGCCAACAGATAATGGGATACGGAAAGTTCCACCAGATTGACTTGTTGACCTTTAATATCTTTTAAAGTCTTTTTGTCCTTGAGAACAACCCCATCATTACCATTAGAGAAGTCACCTACAATCAAGGCCGTTGTATCTACACCTCCGGCTGCCGGAATCGTCAATGCATCCATGTTTGTCATGGTACATCCATCAAATTGACCGGCCGTATATTGATTGATGGATTCGATGTAGTCGTTGATTTGCACGACATTAATAGAAATATCGTATTTATCAGCCCATTTTTTAACGATGCCTTGGGTGTCACCATAATGCCAGGGCATCCAGCCTACATAAATGGACCAACATACGGAGAAATCATCTTTCGCAAAGCTTGCGGGTGACATGATCAACAGCAGCAGGGATAACAGATAGGTTTTAAATTTCATGATAGAGCCTCTTTCAAGATTGACAGTAAACAGAAGGTGATGACGGCAATATTGCCGAACTAAACCTCCCGGGCTTTTATCCCGCCGTGTAACCTTGAATAAGGTCGTCAGCTCTTGGACCAGTCATTCGTTGTTAAAACACGAACCGGAACCCTAGCCAACTATTGATATGTATGACAAAAGCTATGGCAACATTGCCATCATCTCTGCTGTGATTAAACATACAGCAATGCTTATGCCAGAGACAAAAAATAGCTTTAAATCAAGCAAAGTAGATGTAAATGGCACAAATTGCGCCACCTTTTGCATTTTAATGGTGCCTAATTGTTATCGGGTGCACTCAGAAAGAGCATTACCTCGACTTGCGGATGAGGTATTGTGGGATTAATTAGTCTTCAGTGAATTCCTTTACATAGTTTTTTGGAGGGGGTGTCCATCCTCGTTCACTTCTGTCATGCAATTCCATGCGATCCTTATCGAGCAAATCACGCAGGGTATCACCATGTTCACGTGCTCGTGCCAAATAAGCCCTGTTTTTGGCCATGGCTTCGTTTTCGTCCCATAAATCATACAGTTCATCGAGACCGGAAAAATCATGTAAACGAAACGCTTTCACCATTTGTTCTACCCGAAACGGATGTATACCCAGGGTCTTTAAAGCCGCGCGACCGACTTCCAGTGAGCCCTCGAATACTTCTCTAATAGCGAGATCCACCCCGGCTTTTTTCAACAGGTATAAATGGCCCACATCAAATGCCCGGGCAATGACAAAAACATGGGGATGATGGCGTTTAACATGTTCGACCATTTCAATAGCACGGTCTCGATCATCAATGGCAACGATAAAGATCTTTGCCGATTCAATACCTGCTGCATGTAGCAGGTCGGGCCGTGAAGCGTCACCATAATAAGATTGAACACCAAATTTACGCAGGGTATCAATCATATTGGGTTCATGATCAAGGACGATAGTTTTAATATCGCTAGCTACCAACAGACGATTGATAATTTGGCCAAAACGACCCACCCCCGCAATAATGACACTACCTTGTTCATCAATCTGATCAGATTCAGCAGATGATTCGTCGGCACCCCGGCGCATGAATAACTGGTCATATAAAATAAACAGTGCCGGAGTAATTAACATCGATAAGGCAACAACCAGTGATAAAATTTTTGATAATTCGATGGGGATTACCTGGTTTTGAATACTAAAACTGAGTAAAACAAAACCAAATTCACCAGCCTGAGCCAGCCCCAGAGTAAATAACCAACCATCTTTAGAATTGAGGCGGAACAATTTGGCCAAAAACCATAAAACTATCCCTTTGACCAGCATCACAGTCAGCGTCAGGCCTAGGATCAAACCCGGTTGGTCGGACAAAACCTGGAAATCAATTCCAGCGCCTACAGTAATGAAAAACAAACCGAGTAAGATGCCTTTAAAAGGTTCTATATCGGATTCCAGTTCATGGCGAAATTCACTATTGGCCAGTACGACACCCGCCAGGAAGGTACCCAGTGCTGGCGATAGATCGACGAGGGTCATGAGCAGGGCGATACCGATTACCAGCATCAACGCACTTGCGGTAAAAACCTCGCGTAGACGTGATGCTGCAATGAAACGAAAGAGAGGACGGCTTAGAAAATGGCCGGCTAACACCACAAAAGCGACAGCAGCGAGTACAACCAATGTATAGGCCCATCCTGGTAAATCTTTAACCAGGCTTAAATGTGCATGATCAGCACCTGAATGGGGTTCAGCACCCATTGCGCCGAGTTCTGGTATGGCCAGTAAAGGAATCAAAGCCAGCATGGGAATGACGGCGATATCCTGAAATAACAAAACAGAAAAACCGGAGCGTCCTCCATCTGTTTTAATTAAACCTTTTTCGTTCAAGGTTTGTAAAACAATCGCAGTAGAAGAGAGTGAAAAAATCAGGCCTATCGCTAGGGCAGTTTGCCAGTTGACTGTAAATATCAGTGCGCCACCGGTTATTAGCAGCACAGTTAGTAAAACTTGTAACCCTCCTAAACCGATCAAACGGTTGCGCATTTCCCACAGTAATTTGGGTTCAAGTTCGAGGCCGACCAGGAATAACATCATGACGACGCCAAATTCCGCGAAGTGTTGAATCTCTTGCGTTTCTGTCCCTACCAGACCAATAACGGGCCCAATGATGATACCGGCAATTAAATAACCTAAAACAGAACCCAGGCCCAGTCGTTTAGCAATGGGTACCGCAATAACAGCGGCACATAAGTAGATAAATGCCTGAAATAAAATGGAACTCATGATGATTCACCCTGGATGAGACCAGACAGATCCTGGTTCAGTTTTGGAAGTGATTGCGCCTTGATAATGTCCACTTGATCATGTTGTAGCGCCTTTACAAAAATAACCCAGTTATCTATGTGATCTTGTAACCGTTGCTCTTCCACGGCCAAACGAGCGCTAAATAATGTGAAAGGAGGCAGATACAACATGCCACACAATGCGGCCATCTGTTCTAGCGGATGTAATAATTCACGTATAGTAAAGTGCTGAAAACCTTCACTGGAATAAGCTTCCTCCGGACCACCCATGGAAATGACATTAAAAAAAACCTTACCATGTAATGCCGTACCTTCATGGCCATAAGCGAAGCCGTGTTCAAGCACTAAATCCTGCCATTCCTTTAAAATTGAGGGTGTGGAATACCAGTACAACGGATGCATGAAAACAATAATGTCATGGTCAAGCAGGCGTTGTTGTTCCCTGTCAACATTAATATCCAGAGTGGGATATTCCGCATACAGATCTACAAACGTGATCCCAGGGATTTGGCGCGTGGCTTGCGCCAGTGGCCAGTTCACCTCAGAGCGATTGATGGAAGGATGGGCAAATAATATGAGGATACGTTTAAAATCCTTTGATATGGATTTCAATGTATCCATACGGTCTGAGGTTGTCATGGCCTGTTAATAAAAAACATAAAAACCATGACTATAGCGAATGCGGCCGGCTCTAAAAACCCCTGCTGAGTGAATTCATTCGTCACCTAAAAGTTGGTGTTTTCTGTTGGGTTAAGGCAAATCGAATACCAGCGCTTCTGTATGTATCACTGGGTCTCATTTTTATCATTATTCGCGCTCCGTCGGTTATTGATAACCCTAATATAATTCCCTCTATACAAACATAAACATGTAATTAGACGATATATTGTTGTTAAATCAAGAACAAAATACATCGTAAAAATCGACTCCTAAACCGGGCTGAAAAAAATTAGATAAACCTTGAGGAGAAATCCTACTTGACATATGTCAAGTCGAGGTGGGTTTTCCAGTTAATCTGGGTTAATTATTAAAACTTCTGATTTGTAAGGTATTTACATTAAATACATTCGGAGTAGTCTTTCAAAGGCATATATCTGAATAATAATCATCATAAGTCTTAGTACTTGTAAAAAAGTACTAAAAAAAACAATAAACCGAAGAGGAATGAACAATGGATACACTGGCAAAACTCTCCTGGTCGCGCGTCTTTCTCATTCTAATAAGCTCCTGTTTATTTCTCTCGGGTAGTGTGTTTGCTGCGAGCAAGAAATGGGATGACAACAAGGGTTGTATGAGTTGCCATGAAGGCATCGAGCGCATATCCGATGTTAAAAAGATGAAAAACCTTACCTGTGTTGATTGTCACAAGGGAGACGGGGATGCAAAAACCGAAGAGGCTGGTCATAAAGGCATGTATGCTAATCCCTCAGATTTACGTGTTGTGAACGAGACTTGTGGAGAATGTCATGAGGAAGAAGTGGCCCAGGTGACGACCTCGATGCACGCCACCATGGCCGGTCTAATCAGTGGTACACGTTATGATGCAGGCACCCAGGACAAACACTCCAAGTACGCCACTTACGATGTAAAAGCCATAAATACTGGCAAGCCCATGACCGTGGCATCATTCAAACAGATCCCATCATATGATCCCAGCAAGCCAGAGGGACCGGAAAATTCGATTGCTGACGACTATTTGCGTAATCAGTGCCTACGTTGTCACCTATGGAGCGACGGGCATCAGCGTGATGGAGACTATCGTGCCAGTGGTTGTGCTGCCTGCCACATGGTGTATTCAGATAAAGCTACCTATGAAGGTGGAGACAAGGCGATCGATAAAACCAAAAAAGATCGACCCCGTGTCCATCGTATGACCAATGCAATCCCCGAAACACAATGTATTCATTGTCATAATCGTGGTGGCCGCACCGGGGTCAGCTTCATTGGTACCATGGAAAGTGATGGCTACGGTACTCCGTGGAAAGCCGGTGGTGGCAAGCAGGGTAAGTTGCATGGCAAACATTACAATCATCTCGAAGGGGATGTGCATTATGAGAGGGGCATGACCTGTATCGATTGTCATACCTTGAAAGATCATCATGGCGATGGTTACCTCTATGAGAAGAAAGAGGATGCCGTTGAAATTCGCTGTGAGACCTGCCATGGCACGATTGATAAAGAACCCGATTTAGTCACCGCACATGGCAATGAAATCGATAACGTGGAGAAAGTAGGTGATAAATTTATCCTCACCGCCAAGTTGACCGGTAAGGAGCATGAAGTCCCCATTCTAAAAGGTGCCGAGCTCTCCAAAGAAGGTCATGCCGCCATGGTTGAAGTGCCTTCACATATGGAAAAACTCGAGTGTTATGCTTGTCATGCGCGTTGGGCTCCGCAGTGTTATGGCTGCCATGCCAAGCAGGATGTCGCCAAGCCCAATGGGGATTGGTTGAATACCAAGGCTTCGCTGGATCCTTCCAAGGCCGGACATAAAGATAATCGAGAGAAAACCGCATTTTCCTGGTCTGAATCACGTTCATATCTACGTTGGGAAACCCCGGTACTGGGTATCAACACTAAAGGTAAGGTGTCTCCGTTTATTCCAGGTTGTCAGCTTATTCTGACCCAGGTGGATGGCAAGGAGCAACGTATCAGTAATCGGGTGTATACCACCGTCGATGGTATCAGTGGGCTGTCTCATAACCCGATTCAACCTCATACGGTGAGTGCCAAATCGAGGACTTGTGCGGATTGTCATATGAACTCGAAGGCCGTGGGACTGGGTAGCGGTTATTACGATATCAAGGATAATTTCCCCGATGGGCCTGCACCGGTTGATTTTGAACTAGAGCGAATCGTTACCGAGGATGGTAAACAGCTGCAAGCGACCAATCATATTGGCGCGAGACCTTTCAATAAGGAGGAGATCGAAAAAATTACAAAGGTAGGTACCTGCCTGGCATGTCATGGAGAGGATGGAGTGAAGTTAGATGGCGATGCGCCAGACGATATGACGCATGAGAAAGCCATCCGTAAACTAAGAAAGTAGCAAATAAAAGCTATTAGTTGGAAGGGGCGCATTTGCGCCCCTCTTTTTTTAACTTTCTTATGATATATGTTGATTACCAGGGCTGCTAAAAAATGAAAATAATACTGACCTTTGCGTTTTTATCTTTCTTAACAGCCTGTACTGAACAGGCCTCCAAAAATCTATCCCCCCGAATGGTACAGAAAGGAGACACGGTTTTTGTACATTACACGGGTAAAGTTGTTGATGGGGAGATATTTGAAACGACGCTTGATGACGAACCCCGGGGTATTATCGTGGGCAATCATGAAATTCTGCCAGCCTTTGAAAAAAACCTGGAAGGGATGAAGGTGGGTGAAAACAAATCCTTTACCCTGTCACCTGATGAAGGATTTGGGCCTTACCGGGACGAACCTGGTATGACGTTTACGATGGATCGAGCCAGTATGGCACACACGATCGAGCCCGTGGTGGGGCAGCAACTTAATGCAGCGGTTTTTCTACCAGGGCAACCAGAGGGTGAGAGCCAGATCGTGCCTGTAGTGGTAAAAGCGGTGACGGATCAAACCATTACCGTGGATGCCAATCATCCTCTGGCCGGTAAAACGCTAGAATTTGATGTCTTGATAGTGGATTTACAGCGTTGATATTTAAATCGATCGATTTTGGTTCAATAAAAAGTCAATTCCGCCACGCAAATATCAGCATTAAAATCTCTGCCAATACCGACAATTCCAAGTCTTTTAATTTTTTCAACATTCAGTGGTTTGCTGGTCTTATAGGGTAAGAAACTCGAAAAAGGAACGGTGACCAACTGCCATTGTTCATTCGCATTAAAACTCGCTCGGTAAGATTGCCAAGGCAGCCATAAATCAAAAGTGCGCAAGTGTATGTTGTAGGTCTCATTATTCCCTCGTACCCGCATTTTGAATCCAACCGCCTGTAAAGCCTGTTCTCTTTCATTCGTGGTCAGTTCATGAGCCATTTGTAAAAAACCGCCATTGTTCTCGGTTGTTACCTGGCCGGTTAAGTGCAAACAATCAATATTCTCGATAGCCTCTGTGTTTAATGTCCCGGAAGATCGTCCCCCCATTACCTGGTCTGATATCAATTGCCAGTCATTCATGAGAGAAG
>JASJBW010000070.1 GCA_030066315.1 Gammaproteobacteria bacterium | reverse complement strand
CGCGACTCACTATGCCCTTGATTCGCTGCATGATTTCCGAGATATCCAGCAAGGTGACTGTGGGGAACTGCTGAATCAAGGGTTTTAATATCGCCTGGTTTTCACGATCTATGAAAGCACTCATTAACCAGGTTTGCGGCTTGGACTTGAGCTGATCACTTGTGCCCAGAATGTAGAAATTGGGTTGAAAGTTTTCCCATACTACCGATCGTATACTGGTTACGGTGTTTTCAAACTCGACACCTGCGATTCCAAATCGCATGCGATCGCCCAGTTTTAGGCCCAGCGCTTCAGCCATACCCTGCTCCACAGAAAACCCATCAGGCTCAGACATATCGTTGATCCATTGCCCCTGAACGATGAGATTATCCTCCGGAAGTTTATCGCTATAACTCATATTGAAGGTGTGATTGATCAATCGATAGGCTCTATCATTACCAAAATTAATGGTTTTTACATCCTGATCATTGATCGACAGTAAACGAGTCCGCACCAACGCGTAAGCACCCGAACTCGGCACCTGGTTGTCATCCAGCAATGTAGTCAGTCCGTTAACATCTTCGGTAGCAATATTCACGAGAAAATAGTTAGGTTTATCACTCGGCAATTGCATTTCCCATTGATCAATCAGCTGATCCTTGACCTGAGAAATAATCAGCACAGACAATAGAGTCAGGCTAAAACCTGACATCACAAACAATGCATTACGTTGTTGACTCAGCAATCGACTTAGGGTGTAACGCTGCATCCAAAAACTTGAAGCAGCAACAAATTCCAGGGATTTCAAGATCAACTTCAGCACCAGGGGAATAAAAGCTGCAATCACCAACACCAATGCAAATAACAAAGTAGCCAGCTGTAGTTGATTGACAATCAGCATTAATACTAAAAACAAGGTGATCAAACTACTCACCATTAATAACAGGGATTTTTGCCGGGACATCTCGCGGACACTTTCCCGAAAGACTTGCATGGGAGGGGTATCCAGTACACTCAGAATAGGCGGCAAGCTGAATCCTATTAATGAAATAAAACCAATCAGACTCGCCAGTAGATAAGGCCAGGCCGAGGTATCAGGCAATCGGGTTCCAAACCAAAAACCTAGCATCCATTGCAAAGGAAACTGGGCCAGGAAGCCCAACAGTAAACCCGCGGGTAACGACAGCAACCAGACCTTGATGATCTGCTGCATATAGTGTTTGACGAGTTGTGCTGAAGAGATACCAAAGGTGCGCAACACTGCGACCTTGGTTGCTTCACGAGTCGCTGAATAACGTGCGGTGATCGCTATCGCAATCATTGCAATCACCAGGGTTAACACAATGGATAATGCAAAAAATTTGCGTGTGCGATCCAGTGCATTGCGCATTTCTGGTCGGGCACTATCCAGTGTTTGTAGCGTCTGTCCTTCTGAAAGTAGTGGTTTGATAAAACCGGCATATTGTTTGACCACGTTGGCATCGCCAGCCACTAACAAATGAAACTTGGCACGACTGCCCGGGACCAGTAATTGGGTAGCCGGCAAGTCATCGATATGCATCATCAAGCGCGGCGCCAGGTTAAATAAGCTTCCGCCCCGATCGGGTTCATAAGATAAAATCCAACTGGCGGGTAACACGGTTAATCCCAGCTCGATATCCTGTTGAAGCTGTGCTGCAATCTTGGTATCTATCCATAACTCACCCGGGATGGGCCCCTGCTCCATTTTTTCGGGATCAGACAGTAAAGCCGACTTACGTTCCAAAGTACCCCTGAGCGGATAGGATGAACTCACCGCCTTGAGTTCCACCAATTGAGGTTCATCATCAATAAAAATGGCCGTGCGTAATGAAATGGTTTCTGCGGTTTGTAATCCGTATTCGTCGGCCAGCTTCAGATAAGAATCCGGTAAAGCTGTATTCGCGGTAATCAATAAATCGGCAGCCATTAATTCACTGGCCTGACGATCCAATAACAAGCTGATTCGGTTAGTAAACAGTTGACTGGCTGCCACAATAGTGATGGTAATGACAGTGGCCAGCCACAGTAACCACCAGGCTTGAATGCGTGGTAACAGAAAATTCATGACATCAATTAATTAACTATTAAGCACAATATCGGTAATCTGCCCTTCTGCCATTTTTACCTGGCGATCCCCTCGGCGCGCCAGGCGTTCTTCATGAGTAACCAGTACCAGGCTGGTTCCCACCTGGTCTCGCAGATTAAAGAGTAACTCACTGATCTGATTACCCGTTTTACTATCCAGATTACCGGTGGGTTCATCCGCAAAGAGAATTTCCGGTTTTATCGCATACGCACGAGCTATGGCTACACGTTGCTGTTCTCCACCAGAAAGCCGCTCCACCAGGGTATCCAGCCGATGGGATAAACCCACATTCTCCAGAACGTTGAGTGCCGTTTGCTGAACATTTTTCTGACCCGAAAGCTCAAGTGGCAACATGACATTCTGTAAAGCAGTTGCTCCGGTTACCAAATGAAAGGACTGGAATACAAAACCAACCCGACCATTACGCAGAGCTGCTCTTTGCTCTTCATTTCTTTGTGTCAGTGATTCACCGAACAACAACACATCCCCGGAATCGGCTTTATCCAGGCCTGCCATTAATCCCAACAGGGTCGTTTTACCGGATCCAGACTCCCCAGTGATAACAACCGCCTCACCGGACTTCACATTCAGGTTGATCTGCTGCAATATGGTCAAACGTCCCTCGGGAGCCTGAACTGTTTTGGTTAAATTCGATACTTGTATGCAATCTTCCATTTTCTTCCTGCTATTCATGTTCATTAGCCATGTGGTTTTGTTTCATCCGGCTTCAGCCGCGATCACTAAATCTGCTGATATTAAGATACTCATACTCGGAGACAGTTTAAGTGCAGCCTATAATATAGCCATTGAACAAAGCTGGCCGGTACTGTTTGACGAGCAACTCAAAACGGTCGTTGCCGATAGCCAGGTTACCAATGCCAGTATCAGTGGCGAGACTACCCAAGGTGGCTTGGCACGTTTGCCTGAATTGTTAACCCATCACCAACCAACGCACCTGATCGTGGAGCTGGGTGGTAATGATGGCTTGCGCGGATTCAAATTCAAACAAACACAACAGAACCTTCAATCTATTATTGATATGGCCTTGAAGCAAAAGATCAAGGTACTGTTGATCGGCGTTCGCCTGCCTCCTAATCTCGGGCCCGTCTACAGTCAGCGCTTCCAGCAAATTTTTGAAAACCTTGCCCAGAATATAAACGTGGCCTTTTTACCACGATTTCTGGAAGGAGTGGCGGCCGACAAACCCGAATACATGCAGGCAGACGGTATACATCCGACCGCGGTTGCCCAACCGATTCTATCCAACAAGGTTTTTAATATTTTTCAACAACACTTTCTGAATTAAAAGAACCCGTATAAAGAGACCACCATCTTTTCACACTTAAAAAAACGTCACAAGCAACCGCTGACGCATCGTCCGCCTCCATCAAAAGACAGAGTCTTAGCGCTTGACGGGGTGTGATTTTGATCCCATCAACGCTAAACCCGCCGGCCCAAACACTGATGGGGAATAGAACTGCAAGGGGCAGACTAAATTTCATGATTGACTCTTCTGTTGTATTCACCACCTATAACATAAACAAAATAAATTTTAGAAGGTGTGAAAGATGTGTAATTGACGTAAAGATCCTGTGAAATTTGAGTCAATGATGCGAGTCAACGGGCTGAAAGATCAGGAAGGGTATAAGAAAGGCACTTAAGCAAATAAAAAAGACTTGGCGGGGACACCAGAAATCATTTTCAGATTCCGGCTCCGGCCAAGCCTTCCTTAGGAGGTAGCCCTCCTTGATCTGAACTATAGCGCTGTCACCCCATAATGTAAATGTTGTAATTCATTTTATCTGATGTCAAAAGACCTGGATCAAAAAGTACAGTTTTTGTTACGGTAGTTTTTGCATCGATTTTTAACCCAAACTACGTTCTTCGAGCAGGGCAATCAACTGGTTGAGATCGTTGATTTCCGCCTGGGCGCGCTCAAATTCTTCTGGCCAGTCTATGGACTCCCGGTTTACCCACACGGTTTGCATACCGGCCTCTCGAGCCCCCACGACATCGTATTCAGGATCATCACCCACATACAGGCATTGTTCCGGTTCAATTTGCAACTCATCGCAAAACGCTTTAAAAATTTTACCATCTGGTTTCCGAGCCATGACGTCAGCAGCATTGATGAAAAACTCAAAATAATCATTGAGAGGTGTCAAGCCAGCACTGGCATTGCCATTGCTGATAGAACCCAATCGGTAGCGTGTTTTTAACTGCTCCAATACCGGAAATACATCCTCATAAAAATCCACATCATGACGCAGGCGGTAAAATAATTCGAAACCCTCTTCTGCCATCGCTTCTTCATCATAAGCAAATTCCCTGGCAAGGGCTGCCAGCATATCCCGACGCATACGCGATAAATCAATGCGGTAATGATCCGCACTTCTCATGAAGTCACGACGAAATTCAAATAAAGCCCGTTCTGTATAATTTTCGGTGACGCGAGGATATTTTTCATTCAGCCAATCATAGGTGGCTTGTTCGGCTCGATGTATCGTGGGCATACATGGCCATAGCGTATCATCCAGATCAAAGGCTATGACTGAAATAGATTCAAACAAAGGTGTTTATCAGCTGTTAATATGCTCTCAAGGCTAACGATGTTTGCTGATGTAGTAAAGCACTCTCTCCGCGATACGATCGAGAGGTAAAATCTCATCTGCAAAGCCTTTTTTTACCGCTTCTCCGGGCATACCCCAGACCACACTGCTCGATTCATCTTGTGCTATGGTGCGTGCCCCAGTTTTTTGCAGTGCTCCCATGGCCTCAGCACCATCATCCCCCATCCCCGTTAATAATATGGCCAAAGCATTCGACGCAACGTGTTTGGCGATAGATTGAAACATGACTTCGACTGAGGGCTTATGCCGATTTACTGGCGCTGTATTGAGTAACTGGCAAACGTAGTGATCACCTTCTCTTTTCACTTCGAGATGATGGTCACCCGGTGCCAGATAAGCATAACCGGATTCTAATTTTTGCCCATGTTCAGCCTGAACCACTTTCATGGCCGCATTGGCATCCAGGCGTTCAGAGAAAGGCTTGCTGAAAGTCATTGGAATATGCTGGGTAATCACTATCGGCGGTATAGTTTCGGGTAACGCACAAATCACGTCCTTGATCGCTTCTGTACCGCCGGTTGAAGCGCCTATCGCAATCACCATTTCATGGATGGAAAGAGCAGCCTTGGGTTGGGAAATTCCAGTTTCTTTTTGGGTATTCGGTTCTACAGGCATTTTGATGGATTCGGGGAAAGAACCCTGCTTCACCTTGTTGATGATCTCTGACGTCTTTTTATGCAACTGATCTCGAACCTGATGCCTGGGAATTAAAATGGTTTCTTCAGTATTAGTACCCCGGGCTTTTGCTGAAAGGGCTGAATCGTTTTCTGGAATACTGATGATTATGGTTACTGGAAAACTGACTTGCCCCAGCAAGATCCGGATGAATTCTTCGCTATTCATCCCGGGCAAGTCGCGGTTCAGTATGATCAAGTTGGGTTTCGTTCGTTTTATTTTTTCCAACGCAATATTCGGCCCTGGAGCCGTTCCCACCACTTGAATTTGTGGATCCTTATCCAGGATTTCAGCCAGTGACTGACGTACGACCGCTGATGGATCTAAGATGAGTACCTTAATCAAAGCGATGTCTCCGGATCATTCATTCAACTCCCATCTGACTTTTGATAGATGGTTTGGCCGAGCAACTTAAAACGTTCGGATGACCTGAACAAGGACTCGGAGTGTCCCATGAATAAATAACCATCCCCGGTTAAATGGTCTGCAAAACGATCAACCAGTTGATCCTTGGTGACTTTATCGAAATAAATCACGACATTTCGGCAAAATATGAAATCGATTTTGTCGTGAATGGGCCAATGATGTAACAAATTTAATTGTTTGAAAGTGATTAACCGTTGCAATTCCGGTTGAATATTTAATTGCGGATGCTCCTGACTGTTATCCCTGATGAAAAATCGCTGCAAGCGAATGGCTTCGATGCCCTTGATCCTTGATTCATCATAAACACCGGTACTGGCATGACGGAGAACTTGGCTATCCAGGTCGGTGGCGAGAATTTGTATATCCCACTGGCGATAATCAGGTATGGTCTCGGCCAGGGTCATGGCAATGGAATAGGGCTCTTCACCGGTTGAACAACCCGCGGACCAGATACGTAATTTTCGATCACCCTGTTTTATTTTGTCAGGAAGAATATGATCCCTGATAAATTCAAAATGGTGATTTTCTCGGAAAAAGGACGTGAGATTCGTCGTCACGGAATTCACCAACTCAATGATTTCAGAATCGCGGTTTGAATCCAGGTATTTCCGATACTCGCTAAAGTCCTTCAAACCCAGTCGTCTGACTCGTCGAGCCAACCTGGAATAGTACAGGGTGTACTTGTCTTCGCTCGCCAATATGCCCGTCAATTCGGTCACGATCTTGCGCAGATAATCAAAATCTTCGCGAGTAAAATTAAATTCTTTTTTCTGTTCCGGTAACATCTCTAGGACTCATGATCAAAGATGAATTGATTTCCACACTACTTGATCATATTTTGCATAACAGTCTGCCCGATGCCCTTTTCGGACATAAGGATTGTTAAGATAAGATATCGACAGACAGTTAATATCCTTGACCATTTTTCGATATAATCCGGCTCCGTTTGCCAATAACCAGGCCTATGAACCAGCAAAATAGATCTCTACCTCTCCGTCATGTTGTCAAGATTAATGATGTCTTGATTGGGGGAAACCAACCTGTCGTGGTTCAATCCATGACCAATACGGATACATCCGACATAGATGCCACTGTCAAACAAATTCAGCAATTGGCCGATGCAGGTTCAGAATTGGTACGGGTGACCGTTAATAATGAGTCAGCTGCTGGGGCTATTCCTGAAATTGTGGATCGTCTTCAAGACACGGGTTACACCGTACCGGTCGTGGGTGATTTTCATTTCAATGGCCATAAACTACTCAGTAAATACCCAGAATGTGCGCAAAAATTGGCAAAATACCGAATAAATCCCGGCAATGTTGGTCGCGGGAAAAAAAGGGACGCACAATTTCAGACCATGATTGAGATGGCATGTAAATATGAAAAACCTGTTCGGATCGGCGTAAACTGGGGGAGTATGGATCAGCAAATCCTGGCGCAATTGCTGGATGAAAATGCTCAAGCGACCCATCCCCAAGAGTTATCCGATATTAACAAACGCGCTGTCATCGAATCTGCTTTAAGTAGTGCCCAACTCGCTGAGGATATAGGCCTTGCGCCTGATAAAATTATCATCAGTTGTAAAATGAGCCGCGTTAATGACCTGGTTTCGGTTTATCGAGATCTTGCCCGCCAGTCCAAGTATGCGCTGCACCTGGGATTAACCGAAGCGGGAATGGGTGACAAGGGTATCGTGGCTTCCACGGCAGCCTTGGCCATTTTATTGGAGGAAGGTATCGGTGATACGATCCGAATTTCTCTAACCCCCGAACCCGGTGCGCCCCGGACCCGCGAAGTCAAAGTAGCACAACAGATTCTGCAAGCCATGGACTTACGCTCTTTCACTCCTACTGTCGTCGCCTGCCCCGGTTGTGGTCGAACGACCAGCGATTATTTTCAGGTATTGGCTCAGCAGATTCAGCAAAAACTGGATGCCTCGATGCAAAACTGGAGATCCCTGTATCCGGGTGTCGAATCCATGAATGTGGCCGTAATGGGTTGTGTGGTCAATGGGCCTGGTGAGAGTAAACATGCCAACATTGGTATCAGCTTACCTGGTACGGGCGAACAGCCTGTAGCCCCGGTATATGAAGACGGAGTAAAAACCGTGACCCTGAAAGGTGAGCATATCGCTGAGGAGTTTATGAACCTGGTGGAGCAATATGTGAATCGTACCTATGGCTAGGTGAAAGATTCAACTGACCTTATTTAACTCCCCCGCCACGTGATAGTGACCATCGGTACGTTTATCACATCGTGTAACACGTACTTCTGCTTCCATGGGTGGCGTAATATTTTTTTCAGGCGTTAATTTTATCTGGAGTTTAATACCCAGAGGTAGCGATTGATCTGCAGTGAACATGATCCCGGTAGCACTGAGATTTTTTACATTGCCTAGATAGGTTTTATTGTCATTGAATAAATGATACTCAAGTGCACTATCCAGAGTCATTCTCTGGAAATCCCTTTTCTCAGTATACTCCGCCATGCGAGACTTTAAGAGATTTCGAAAAGTTTTCCGAAATTGGCTACATCGAGGATCTTTTTAACATCGGGGGAGGCATTGACAATATCTATCTTGGATCCTTCCCCACCTGCATGTTCACGCAGTAACAGCAGCATCCCCAGTGCCGAACTGTCAAGATAGTCTGTACCAGATAAATCGACCATATATTGAATACCAGCACCCTGGGTATCGACATAGGAAGAACGGAATTCATCGTAAAGCTGAAAATCAAATTTCCCGGAAACGGAAATCGTCACTGTTTTCCCGTTTTCAGAAACCGAACTATTGATTGACATATATTTTTATCCTAATTACTTATTTTTTATATGAGAATTATAAAGATTTGCCCTTTTATCAAACTGATAATAGCAGTTCATTGGTAAAAGTCGAAAAATGTTTAAATGTTTTCAAACGTTCGATAGTGTGCCATATATCATATCGATTAGGCTAGTTAAGTTTTAGCACTTCTCGCTGAGCGTTCATGCCTCAAAATTAGCCGGGGCTGAATCCTGAAATTGACTGAAATTAGGCACTCATTGAATGTCTCACCACGGGACTCCTGTGCAAATCATGCTTTATAACGATTGCTCAGTTCGAGGGACAGCAGTTTTAAAAAAGGGCGAAATGATGAGGGCTTATTCTAAAAGTATACGCTCAACATTCAGGTAAATCATAGCGCTGATCGACAGGCAAAGATAACCCAAGAAACAGGTTAAAAATTCAAGCTACAACAAACCGATGTTTACCAGCTTTTTTTGCCTGATACATGGCTTGGTCAACACGTTTGAACAACAGGCTAAAATCATCGCCAGCCTTTAACATCGACAGGCCAATACTCATACCCAGGTGGCCATCCGGAGAACAGTCTTCCAGTTCCAACTGCCCGATTCCCTGCAAGATTCTTTGCGCCACATCGATGGCACCATTCACATCAGTATGGGGTAAGGCACAAATGAATTCATCACCGGCAAAACGAAACAACATATCGGTGTCACGTAAACGACTTTTTACTACCTGGGCTACGGCCTTTAACACCATGTCGCCGACATCATGGCCAAAGCTATCATTGATTAGTTTGAACCCATCCATATCCATCACCATCAAAACCAGGTCATGATGATGACGTTGTGCCAGACGCAACTCGCGTGGCAACCATTTTTCCATCGCAGCTCGGTTATTTATGCCGGTTAGTGGATCACGATAAGCTGAGGCAATGGCAGAATGGTACATGAGTGCATTCTTGATGGGATATACCAGAGCACACAATAGATCCTCAAATTGACAAACCTCATTGGCGCTAAAAGGTTGCTTTCGATAAAAAGTCAGCTCCCCAAGATCCATTTGCTGTATGGTCAGGTGATAATTCAAACTATGCCGCTCGACCTTGCCCCTTGAAACCGGTTCATCGAGTTGATCGCAGACATAACGATAACTATCGTGTGGTATGAGTGATTTAATCTCACTCGAAAAGACTTCGACGATGTCTTCAAGATTCAAGTTTCTGGAAAGCAGATCCGTTAACTGTAGTATCTTGAGATACTGTTTATCGCTGATAACCTGCTCTGATCTTCTAGAATCAAGTGCTATCACCTGAACTGTATTGTTAGCTTCACCCAAAAGCGATGTCGTCTGTTGCATAGTGTTGTTATTTCCCGTTATTTAGGTGTTACGAACTACTATGCGAGTATCGTGCCACTTTAATTAAACCTTTTAATTCAATGGGTTACGATCACTTTAACAGGCTTAACTCAATATTTGCCAATTTTTTGTCGTTTTTTCGCTGCCATTGTGCGGATCTCGCTTCAAATTCCTTAAAATCGACTCAATAAATCCAGTGTCAGTGCCGATAACGGGAATATGCGTCAACAATTCCCTATCAAAACCAGAGAAAAAAAACCTGTACGGTTATTTTTGGCATCGTTTAGTGGTCTTAAGCGGCAGTCAATAACCGAGGGTGGATGAACTTTGCCGATGGATATCATCAATACCTTATCCCCCACAGTCAAACTGGAGCTATTGTCGCAAAAAGCCGGGGATATTATTGCGCGACTGCAAAAAGCAGGCTTATTCAGAGCCATTGTTATCGAACAGCAGGGTAAACAGGTTTTGCTGGATACTGCTTTTGGTCAAATTAAAGGTCGTGCCGCAGCAAACCTTAACAAGGGTGATGAAATCGTGGCCAGATTGAACAATCGTCAATCTGATCCCGTTATCGACATTGTTCAACATAAAACCAAGTCGATCTTGCTGAATACACCAGCAACCAAGAAATTACTTCCATTTGTCACACAACAACCCGTTGTGGCGCAGGTAACTCAACGGAGTGACTCAACACAACTTAAGATTGGTGAAAATAATATCATCCTCAATAAACAAAACGTGCTTCAAAACGGTGAAACCATAATACTCAAGCGCATGAATCAGGAGACCATAGAAGCTACTCGACTCAAACCAGAAACGTTACTCAAAAATGCCCTCACCCAACTGTTACCGCGTCAGTTACCACCCAGCCCAGTGAATAATCTTGCTTATCTGCAAAACATCGTGACCGATTTGAATCAGTCTCGTCTACCCAATTTGGAGCAGCGTTTAATCGCCAAGCAAAACGAGGGGACATTCAATCGAATGACTCAGATCAATCCAAATTCTAACCCATCGAAAATAATGCAGGATGCAATATCGCAGGGTAACAAAAGGGTTGATGAAAAATCGCTCGCGGATTCACAGCACGCTATCACACAATTACTGACCAAAATTGCTAAACCCTTGGCACGCGTGGAGAATTTTAATGCGCAAGCTGTGCAACATATCCTGACACTGTTGACCCTCTTGAAACCGGGGAAAGCACCTATACAAGATTTAACAGTCAAAAACTTGCCAGAGTCATTGCGCAGCTTAATGTTTGAACTCAAAAATTCACCCGAGGCATTCAAGTTACTGGTCACTAAACTGTTATCCCAAGCTCAGTCATCGGCCAATCAAACCATGCCCCAGGAGCGACAGATCTTGGAGATGAGCCAATTTCTCAGATCTGAACTCATTCAACAAAGTGAGCAAAGCCTGAATCAGCTGCTCACTCAAAAAGCAGCCATTAAATTGCAATCAGAAACTCAACAACCCTTGCAGATGCATTTAAATATCCCCCTACAGGTAGATCATGAGGCCAGAAATGTCGAGTTAAAGATCAGGGAAAAACAAAGGCAAGAACAATCGGTTGAACCACATTGGGAAATAGATTTGACTTTTGAATTCGGATTATTGGGGCAAATCAGTGTACATATTTTATTACAGGCGCATAAACTTTCCGCACATTTTTGGGCGATGAAACCCAAGACAAAAATCCTGATTGAGGATCATATGGATCAATTCAAACACCAGCTTCATAAAAGTGGTTTTGAATTGGGTTTGTTCAACTGTTACCAGGGCTCCCCA
>JASJBW010000069.1 GCA_030066315.1 Gammaproteobacteria bacterium | reverse complement strand
TCAGAATCACATTTTAAAGTCACTCTGGTCTCGGATGAATTTAAGGACCTGATGCTGATCAAACGTCATCGCCTGGTCAACAAGGTGCTGGAGAATGAACTCAAACTAATCCATGCGCTGGCGCTGCATACCCTGACCAATGATGAGTGGTTCGAAAAGGCTGGAAAGGTCGCTGATTCACCCTTGTGTCAGGGTGGTTCCAAAAACGCCTGATTACTCCTTATTTCGACCTAGGGCTAAATGATTCCGTGACCCACGGGATTGATGTTGTATATTGCTGCAAGTATCTGCGTAAAAGGCAGCTCGTAAATTGACGTCAATTGTGCGGCACGCTCAAGGTTGGCTTCAAGACTTAAAGTCTCTTTTTCCTGGTTAAATCCATACACCAGGATATTTTCATAGTCTTCATGTTCAAGGCACAAGGTCTGCTTTTGGTAAACAGTGCGCATCAGTTGATAAAAACGGCTGAATTGATTTTCATTGTCAATTAACAGGTTGAAAGCGATCGCTCCCTGGGCCGTCAAACATTGTTTAAGTTGTTGGTTAAAAGAATTTTGCAACAACCAGTTGGGGGAACGCCCATTGGTAAATAGATCGACCAGAATTAGATCAAATTTTTCGTGGGTGGCTCCAATAAACTCCCGTGCATCGGCTGTTACATAGTGGATTTGATCAGAAGGTTGAGGTAAATCGAGATGTGCCTGGGCGATTTTCAGCAATTCGGCATTATAGTCCAAACCGGTGATATGGGATTTGGGAAGGTAATAGGATAGAAAATGTATTAAGGACCCTCCACCGACACCCAGGACCAAAATTCTGCGGGGTTTTTTAATGAATAACAAAATGCCCATGAGGTATTGCAGGTTGGTCATCACCAAGCGGTGAGGTGCTGTCAAGTCGATCGCAGATTGGATCGCCTCATGGTCGGAGTCAAACTTGAGGTAATGCTGCCCGCGAGCTTCTTCGATCTTGATCGTATTAAAGGAGGTCGTTTGTTGCAGTATCTTGCGGGGCATTATTGTGACCGAAGCACTTTATCGTTTACCGTCACCCGAAACCTTGAGCATAAGATGGTCAATAAGACGAGACGACAGTATGCGCTTGAGGTAACCGAATAAGTAGGTCGGGAATGTTACGTAATAGCGTATTTTAGGTCTAGCACTTTCCAGGGCATCAATGACTTTTTCCAGCACCGCATCTGCGGGTAACGTAAACGCCGTGGCGTGTCCTTTTTTCTGAAGCCGTTGCTCCATCGCTTCGTATCTTGACTGATGAGCACTTTTTTCGGTATTGATAAATCGGTGAAAAGCACGCTCAGCATTTTGTCTGAAACGACTTTCAATAGGCCCCGGTTCAATCAATACAACCTTGATATCGGTATCTGAGAGTTCAAGCCTAAGCGTGTCCGTCAATCCTTCGAGCGCGAACTTACTGGCCACATAAGCACCTCGATAGGGTAGCGAGACAAATCCAAGAACAGAGCTGTTTTGGATAATACGACCGGCCCCCGCCTCTCGCATGATAGGTAGCACAAGATTGGTTAATTCAAGCCAGCCAAAGAGATTGGTTTCAAACTGTGCCCGGATTGCATCACGCGATAAATCCTCGACGGCTCCGGGTAGGCCAAAAGCCCCGTTGTTGAACAAGGCATCGAGGTGTCCATCACAGATTTTCAGGCATTCTTGCAAACCTTGACCGATCGATTCCGTATCATCGAGATCGAGCAAAACGCAGTCAAGTCCTTCCTGCTGTAGACGTTTAACGTCTTCTGGTTTACGGCAACTGGCAATGACCTGATAACCGCGAGCCTTCAAACCATGGGCAACGTGGTAACCGATGCCGCTGGAGCACCCGGTAATCAGAATCGATTTGTTTTTACGCATTGAAAAAACCTGGTGAGTTCCTATATTATTGCCTGCTTATATTTTTTAAGCCTGGTGCTTATTAGGAGCAGATTATGCCTATATATGAATACGTTTGCGAAACCTGTGATCATACGCATGATGCATTACAGAAGATTAATGATGCGCCATTAACGGATTGCCCAAATTGTGAAGCGCCCTCGTTAAAAAAGAAAATTTCTGCTCCAGGGTTTCGTTTAAGCGGTTCGGGTTGGTACGAGACTGATTTTAAATCCAGTAACAAACGCAATATCGCGGACAAGGGCAGTAACAGCGATTCATCTAGCGCACACAGCTGCGGTACGGGTGGTTGCGCCAGTTGCAGCTAAAGTCTTCCTGATCAAAAGCCTCACAGCCCCAGGTATGCTTATACCCGGGGCTTTTTATTTCAAGCCTGTTTACGATACTATTGCCGGCTTGTTTTTTGACTATCAATGAGTTCATAGGTGTTACATGCGTACGCATTATTGTGGTGAAATAAATTCAAACCATATCGACGAAGAGATCACGGTCTGTGGTTGGGTGAATCGTCGACGTGATCATGGCGGTGTCATTTTTATCGACCTGCGCGATCGCGAGGGCATTTTACAGGTAGTTTTTGATCCCGATGATGCTGCCATGTTTGCGGATGCTGAACGGGTGCGTAACGAGTATGTTCTTAAAGTGACCGGTAAAATACGGATTAGACCTGAGGGTACGATTAATCCTGATATGCCAACGGGTGAAATCGAAATGTTGGCCTTGAAACTGGATATTCTGAATGCTTCGGAAACACCGCCATTTCAATTAGATGAAGATGTACATGATGATCTGCGTCTAAAATATCGGTACATTGACCTACGAAAACCTGAAATGCTGGAACGCATGCGACTGCGCACCCGCGTGACTCATGCCATGCGCTCCTGGCTTGAAACGAATGGTTTCATGGATATCGAAACGCCCATGTTAACGCGGGCAACACCGGAAGGTGCGCGTGATTACCTGGTGCCCAGTCGAACGCATCAGGGACAATTTTTTGCTTTGCCACAATCCCCGCAGTTGTTCAAACAGCTGTTAATGATGTCAGGTATGGACCGTTATTATCAGATAGTACGTTGTTTTCGTGATGAAGATCTGCGTGCGGATCGCCAGCCAGAATTTACGCAGTTGGACATAGAAGCTTCATTCATCAATGAAGAAGACATCATGTCTTTAATGGAAAGCATGATGCAAAGTGTGTTCAAGGAAGCACTGGATGTGGATATTGATACCCAGTTTCAGCGCATGTCTTATGTTGAAGCCATGGAACGCTTTGGATCTGATAAGCCAGATTTGCGTATAGACCTCGAGCTGGTAACCATTTCAGATCTATTAGCTGAAGTCGAATTCAAGGTGTTTTCCGGTCCGGCCAGTGACCCTAAAGGCAGGGTAGCCGCGTTGCGAGTGCCCGGGGGCAATAGCCTGACCCGCAAGGAAATCGATGATTATACGAAGTTTGTCGGTCGTTATGGTGCCAAGGGTTTAGCTTATATCAAGTGTAATAACGTCGAGGATGGACGCGAGGGTTTGCAGTCACCTATTTTGAAATTCCTGCCTGATGAAGCCATCGCAGGAATTCTTGAACGTACGGGCGCCCATTCAGGGGACCTGATTTTCTTTGGTGCTGATAAAGCCAATGTGGTTAATGAATCTCTGGGTGCTTTACGGGTGCAACTGGGGCATGACCTCGACAGAGTGACTCCAGGCTGGTCGTTCTTGTGGGTCGTGGATTTTCCCATGTTTGAACATGATGACAAGGAAAACCGCTGGACAGCCCTGCATCATCCCTTTACGGCACCGAATACCGACGATCCGGCCGAACTGGAAAAGGATGCAGGTCGTATGTTGTCTCGAGCTTATGACATGGTGTTGAATGGGACCGAGCTCGGTGGCGGTTCAATTCGTATTCATGATACTGAGATGCAACGCACTGTGCTCAAACTTCTGGATATAGATGATCAGGAAGCCGAGGACAAGTTTGGCTTTTTGTTGACCGCATTGAAATATGGTTGTCCACCTCATGGTGGGATTGCTTTTGGTTTGGATCGGCTGGTGATGTTGATGACGGGAGCCAGTTCAATACGGGATGTGATGGCCTTTCCCAAGACGCAAACAGCGGCCTGTCTGTTGACCTCTGCGCCATCAGGGGTCAGTGAACGTCAATTGAAAGAATTATCGATTCGTTTGCGCAAGCCTGTTACTGAGGGTGAATAACGGCTAAAACCCCGTTATTCCATTGAAATTTCGGGTTAAAGTCATCAAATATATGCAGTAACATAGTATTTTTAAATTTTGATGACATACCCTATGGTTGCTAATCCACTTGAACTTCACCCATATGCCTCGTTGAGCGATGCAGAATGTCGCCAGAGAATTATCGCGGCCAAACAAGCGTTGGGCGATCGAGTGGTTATTCTGGGCCATCATTACCAGCGTGACGAGGTCTTTGAGCATGCGGATTTTTCGGGTGATTCACTAAAGCTCTCAAGAGAAGCGGCTCGCTCCAATGCCGAATACATCGTATTTTGCGGTGTGCATTTTATGGCTGAAGTGGCCGATATTCTCTCGCGTCCGGATCAGGTATCGATCCTGCCGGATCTGTCAGCGGGCTGCTCCATGGCAGACATGGCCGATCTTCCCAAGGTAGAGCAAGCCTGGCAAGAACTCGCTTCCGTACTTGATCCTGATGAAACCATTACACCGGTTACCTATATCAATTCAGATGCAAACCTTAAGGCCTTCTGTGGCGATCACCAGGGTGTCGTCTGCACGTCTACCAATGCACAAAAAATTCTTGAATGGTCCTTTGCGCAACGAGAGAAGGTATTGTTTTTCCCGGACCAGCATTTGGGTCGAAATACCGGTGTCAAAATGGGTATCCCGCTTGAACAGATGGTGGAATGGGATTTTGATAAACCCATGGGAGGATTAACTCCTGATCAAATCAAGCAAGCCAAGATGATTTTGTGGAAGGGATTTTGCTCGGTTCACCAGATGTTTCGTCCGGTACAAATTGATAATTTTCGTAAAGAACATCCCGATGGTAAGGTCATATCCCATCCGGAGTGTAGTTATGAAGTATGCCAGCAATCCGAATACGTGGGTTCTACAGAATATATCATTAAAACGATCACTGAATCCGAGCCTGGTACCCATTGGCTGGTTGGCACAGAACTCAATTTGGTCAATAGACTACACCAACAGGTAAAAGAACAGGGTAAAACTGTACAGTTCATGTCGCCGACGGTTTGCATGTGTTCCACGATGTTTCGTATTGATCCCCAACATCTGGCCTGGGTTTTGGAAAATCTGGTCGAAGATAATGTAGTGAACCGTATCGAGGTACCTGAAAAAGTTGCTAAAAGTGCCAGAGTGGCGCTTCAGCGTATGCTGGATATATCCGCCTGAATAAGAGGGTGCTATGAACAGCAAAAAAGTTGAACAATTGCATCCATCGCGTACGCAGCGAGGTATTACACCGGCCACAAAATTTGCCACCCTGATTGGTGATTATGGTACCAGCGATTTTGTGATGAAACGTGGTGGACGTTTACCAGAAATTACGATTGCCTATGAATCCTGGGGGACATTATCACCGAACTATGATAATGCAATTTTAATTTTTACCGGATTATCCCCCAGTGCACATGCGGCTTCATCACCGGAAGATCCGGAGCCCGGTTGGTGGGAGTTCATGATTGGTCCGGGTAAGGCCATTGATACTGACCGGTTTTTTGTCATCTGCGTCAACTCGCTGGGTGGTTGTTTTGGATCTACGGGCCCGGAGTCTATCAATCCCGAGACGGGGCATTCTTATGGAAGTGATTTTCCTGAGCTGACCATTGAGGATATTGCCAAAGCGGGTCATCATTTACTGCATGAGCTTGGCATTGATCACCTGCATGCTGTGATAGGGCCTTCGATGGGCGGGATGACCGCACTAGCCTACGCATTACAGTACCCGGATGAATGTGATTACCTGGTTTCAATTTCTGCCGCACCGCGTGCGCTACCATTTACCATCGCAATGCGATCGCTTCAAAGAGAAATTATTCGCTGTGATCCCAACTGGAAGGATGGACATTATCATTCTGAACAGGAGCCCGAGGCAGGCATGAAACTGGCTCGAAAACTTGGGCTGGTGTCTTACCGTGCAGCTGAAGAATGGCACCAACGGTTTGACCGGGCCCGGGTAAGTCTTGATCGCCGTAAGGGCGAGCCCTTTGAAATTGAATTTGAAGTTGAATCTTACCTGGATTACAACGCCAATAAATTCGTCGGTAACTTTGATGCTAACAGCTATCTTTATATGTCCCGGGCAATGGACTGGTTCGATGTGGCAGACCATGGCGGTTCGGTTAATGCCGGGCTGGCAAAGATACATGTCAAGAAAGCCTTAATTATTGGGGTGACGACGGATATCCTGTTTCCCATCGAGCAACAGCAGGAAATTGCTGAAGGGTTAATCAAGGCCGGGCGTAATGTTCAGTTTATCTCAATAGACTCAATCAATGGTCACGATGCTTTCCTGGTCGACCGCGATCATTTTGCACCGGTAATCAGTGATTTTTTTGCGCAAAACTAGGTTGTATCAGTCAACACCAGATTAATCGATTTAGCGTTCCAGGTACTGCAGTTTATCCGGTTTTCCATCCCATTCTTCTGCATCCGGTGGGGGATCTTTGCGGACACTAATCACCGGCCATTCCTGTGATAACTCTTCATTAAGCGCCAGGAAATGTTCCTGGTCGGGGGGTAAATCATCCTCGGAAACGATGGCCTCTGCCGGACATTCCGGTTCACACAACGTACAGTCAATGCATTCGTCGGGATCGATAACCAGGAAGTTAGGCCCTTCGTGGAAACAATCCACCGGGCACACATCCACGCAATCCGTATATTTACACTTAATACAGTTCTCGAGTACAACGTAGGTCATTCAAATCTCCTTAAAACTACAGGAAGTATAATGGCTGTTTTTACAGATGAAGCAAGTCTTTTTTCGGCAGGCTATAACTCAATAATTGCTGGGTCAATGGATGCTTAAACGCGAGTTGGCAGGCCTGCAGTTGGAGATCGCCAGTGAATGGCGCTGAACCATATGACCGGTCATTGACTATGGGAAAACCCAGCTCAGCGAGATGAATGCGTATCTGGTGTTTGCGTCCAGATTGAGGCTGGATTTCAACCAGGGTCCTGTTACCGTGCCGATCTTGTTGAATCACCTTCAATGTAGTGAGTGCCTGCCGACCATGAACCGGGTTGTCGATACGAATATGCTCACTGGGAGGGATTAATCCTGTCACAATAGCGCGATAGGTTTTTTGAATTTGATGATGCTCGAACATGCGATGAAAATGACGATTGATGGGGTCATCATGAGCTACGATGATCAAACCCCGGGTAAAGCGGTCGAGGCGATGCGTAATTAAATTCTGCCGATCAGGAAAGTAATATTTTTGTATCCATTGTTGAATGGTCCAATGGTCGCCCCATTTACTACCCTGGCTTAACATGCCGCTGGGTTTGTCCCAAATACTAAAGTGATCCATATCGGCAATGAGGCGGGCTTCGTAAGGACAAAGGGTCAGAGTCGTGGCATTGCAATATAAGTGCAAGATATGGCCCTTTTTAACCTGCTCGTTGCAGTTATATATGCGCCTGGGTTTCCCCTTGGTTTCCAGCCAGACAGCACCATGTTCGAAGCATGCCTGTAACTCGACAGTATTCAGTTTGTGCGGGTGACCCAGAACGTCAATGGCTTTTTGCTGGCTATAAATAACGGGGATATGTAGTTCCAGTGGTAGGCTTCCACTCACAGTTTTTCCTTTAAATCGTAAAGAAACTCCAAGGCTTCTCGGGCAGACAAGTTGTCCACATCAAGTGCCGATAACGTTTCCATGAGCTCAAGACCTGGCGGCTCTTCTACAGAGGTTTCGGGATTAAATAAATCAAACTGAGGGTGCTGCTGTAAATTTTGTTGTTCCAGTTCTTGCAGTTTTTTTCTGGCTTGTTGAATAATGTTTTCGGGAATACCTGCAAGGCGCGCCACCTGTAATCCATAACTCTGGCTGGCTGGTCCGGCTTTTACCTGGTGCATGAAAACGATCTTGTCACCATGTTCAACAGCATCAAGATGAACGTTTATCAGTGAGTCATTCGTTTCAGACAGTTGAGTTAATTCGAAGTAATGTGTTGCAAAAAGGGTCATAGCCCGAGTTGTGGTCGCTAGCTCGCGAGCGCAGGCCCAGGCCAGTGATAATCCATCGAAGGTACTGGTTCCGCGGCCTATTTCATCCATCAATACCAGACTATTCGCACTTGCATTGTTCAGAATATTGGCAGCCTCGGTCATTTCGACCATGAAGGTGGAACGTCCGCTGGATAAGTCATCACTGGCACCAATGCGAGTAAACACCTGGTCTATCGGCCCGATGCTGGACTCCTGGGCCGGAACATAACTGCCCATGCAGGCAAGGATCACGATGAGCGCAGTTTGCCTCATATAAGTAGACTTGCCGCCCATGTTGGGCCCCGTGATCATCAGCACACGAGTGGTTTCGTCAAAACACACATCATTCGCAATAAAGGGTTCAGTCTGTACCTGTTCCACGACTGGATGTCTACCCGCAATAATTTTCAAACCGTTTTCGGGAGTTAACCTGGGTTGTGACCAGTTATAAAGTTCGGCACTGTGAGCAAAACTGACCAGCACATCTAATTGAGCCAATGCCAGTGCCGTTTGTTGGAGTTGAGGACAAAAGCCTGATAATGTTTGCAATAATTCTTCATATAATTGTTTTTCACGCGCTAACGAGCGCTCCCTTGCGGATAAAACTTTATCTTCGAAACTTTTCAATTCGGGTGTGATATAACGTTCTACCGCTTTCAGAGTTTGGCGCCGCACATATTCGGTGGGTATTTGTTCATTGTGTAGCTTGCTGACTTCGATGTAATAGCCATGCACCCGGTTGTAGGCGACCTTGAGACTACTGATTCCGGTCCGTTGCTGTTCGCGGTCTTCAAGATCCAGTAAGAATTGATCGGCATTCTGGCTTAAAGCCCGTAATTCGTCGAGCTCATCATCAAAGCCGCAGGCAATCACTCCACCATCGCGAATCAACAGTGGTGGTTCGCTAACCACAGCGCGTGATAATAGATCAACCAATTCAGGTTGTGTATCCAGCGCCATATGCAATTGCATGAGTAGTTCACTCTCTTTAACGGATAACAAGGGTTTTAACTGAGGGAACAAGAGCAGACTTTGCAATAATGCAGTGAGATCTCTGGGGCGGGCACTTAACAGCGCGATACGACTACTGATACGTTCTATGTCAGCCGAACTTTTTAAAAGCTCGGCAATGGGTTCGTATAAACGCTGATTTATCAGTTGTTCAACCGCCTGTAGACGAAGACGAATCACCGGTTGTTGTTTCAAAGGTTGCTGCAGCCATCGTTTCAGTTCACGTGCTCCCATGCTGCAACTGCATTGATTCAGTATGTCAAACAGGGTATGGCCAGCCTCAATATTGGTTGATAATGATTCAGTTAATTCCAGGTTTCGCCGGCTGGCGCTATCTATCAGTAACGTATCGCTGATATTTTGCACGCTGATGTTCTGTAAATGAGGCAGAGATGTGCGTAGTGTGTCCTGAATATATTGCAGCAGACTACCGGCTGCTGCGATTGCAACGGGCAAGTCTTGTAGACCAAATCCGCGCAGATCCCGGGTGTGAAATTGATCATTCAGTAAACGCGTGCAGGTTTCCGGGTCGAAGTACCATATGGGTTGATAGTGGGCTTTTTGTAAAAAACGGGCTTCCAGTGGTAAGACTTGATCTTCGCAATAGATGATTTCTGCGGGGTTCAAACGCGTGATTTCTGCCTGCACTTCATTATCAGAGGACAATTCGGCGCATACAAACCGGCCTGAACTCACTTCAACCGATGCGAGCCCCCATCTCTTATCTTTTTGAAAGAGACAACACAACAGGTTTTCCTGGCGTTCTTCCAGTAATGACTCATCAGTCAGGGTACCCGGCGTTACAATTCGGACCACCTGGCGTTCCACGGGACCTTTACTGGTGGCCGGATCCCCTATTTGTTCACAGATGGCGATGGATTCACCCGCTTTCACCAGTCGTGATAGATAATTATCCGCCGCATGATAGGGAATTCCTGCCATGGGAATCGGTTCGCCCGCGGATTGACCTCTTTTGGTCAGTGTAATGTCCAGGAGGCGAGCGGCTTTTTTGGCGTCATCAAAAAAAAGCTCATAAAAATCCCCCATGCGATAAAACACCAAACGGTCTTTATGGTCAGCCTTGATGCGGAGGTATTGCTGCATCATGGGAGTATGGGGGGATTTAGACATGAATGATTTTCTGTTAGAAGTTAATTATTATGCAATGATGAATCAACATCTCGCAGCTTTGACCCAAAAACTGGCCGCGCAATTATCACAGAATGAACTCAAGATTTGTACTGCTGAATCCTGTACTGGAGGATTGATCGCCAAAACCTGTACCGATTTAGCAGGAAGTTCTGACTGGTTTGACCGGGGACTTGTGACCTATAGCAATCAAGCCAAGGTGGAATTGCTGGGGGTGTCTGCAGAAACCCTGCAACACCATGGAGCGGTCAGTCAACAAACAGTGCGAGAGATGGTGCAAGGAGCGCATTCCCGAAGTGCCGTTGATGTGGCGATAGCCGTGACCGGTATTGCTGGCCCGGGTGGCGGCAGCACTGAGAAACCGGTCGGTTTGGTTTGGTTCGGATTTGCTGTGGGCGCTGATATACGGTGTGAACAGCAGCTTTTCAGTGGCAATAGAGACCAGATCAGGATGCAAAGTACTGCCTACGCGCTGAGCCGGATTATCGACCTATTGGACACTTGGGAACCCTGATTTTTTCAGTGGCTCATGCTATGAGCTACTCAAGTGTTAACTTATCTCATGTAATTGCATTAGGGTGCTTTGATGTCTTGGAAAAAAATCCGAAATAGTCAAATGTTCTCTTTATGTTCTCGTTGTCCTGTGTGATAATTCAGGGCACCAATCATCAATCAGCAACCAATCAGGAGATACAATGGACGACAACAAAAAGAAAGCTTTAGCCGCCGCCTTAAGCCAAATTGAAAAGCAGTTCGGTAAAGGTTCAGTGATGAGAATGGGTGATGGCACGGTTGATCGTAGCATGGAAGCCATATCCACAGGATCGCTGTCATTGGATATTGCACTGGGTATTGGCGGCCTCCCCAAAGGCCGTGTAATAGAAATTTATGGACCGGAATCATCCGGTAAAACAACGCTGGCTCTACAGGTAGTGGCACAATGTCAGAAGGCGGGTGGAACCGCGGCCTTTGTTGATGCCGAACATGCGCTGGACCCTATTTATGCCGAAAAGCTCGGGGTTGACGTTGACGAGTTGCTGGTATCCCAGCCGGATACAGGTGAACAATCACTGGAAATCACAGACATGTTGGTGAGGTCGGCTGCTGTTGATGTGATTGTAGTGGATTCGGTTGCCGCGCTAACCCCCAAGGCAGAAATCGAAGGAGACATGGGCGACTCTCATGTCGGTCTGCAGGCCCGATTAATGTCACAGGCTTTACGAAAACTAACCGGCAGTATCAAGCGCTCCAATTCAATGGTCATTTTTATCAATCAGATTAGGATGAAAATCGGTGTCATGTTTGGTAATCCGGAAACCACAACCGGTGGCAATGCGTTGAAATTTTATTCTTCGGTTCGCCTGGATATTCGACGTATTGGTGCGATTAAACGAGGAGATGAAGTGATCGGAAATGAAACCCGGGTGAAAGTGGTTAAAAACAAGGTGGCGCCTCCGTTTAAACAG
>JASJBW010000071.1 GCA_030066315.1 Gammaproteobacteria bacterium | reverse complement strand
ACAAAATATGAAGCAAAAAGATACGGGGAAAAATCCCTCGGCTAAAGCCGTCAAAGAAGCGCAAAGAGTGCTGTCATTGCATCCTGAGCAGCAGCGTTCACATCCCTCAGCCGTGCCTGCAGATCATAACGCCCTGGAGCATATTAATACTTATGGTGCCTTGCCGGACTATTACCTCGATCAGCCTTTTATCTGTCGACGTTGCGGAAAACAGGAAATCTGGAAAGCTAAAGATCAAAAATGGTTTTACGAGGTCGTCAAGGGGCATATCGATGCCAAAGCGGTTGAATGCCATTGTTGCAGAAAGTCCAAACCATCTAAGAATTCATAACTTATACATGAATTTAAAAAAAGGTGTCAAACTGCTTGAAGAGTATATAGGGTCCGGGGTGAAGGTTGAGCGACAGCATGACTATGTTTTATCGATTCGTATCAGCTTGAATGAAGGCGAAGTGATTATAAGACCTGATCATTGTTTGTCTCACATCATGAGTGATGAAAATAAAGTTTTCGAAAATGGTTATTTTGAGTATTGTACTCGATTCAACCGGGAGCACTTGATTGCCGGTGTTTTTTATGCCCTTGAAGGCATGCATGTGGGGGGCTATCGTAAAGTTAAGATCAGCCCTCACCTGGCTTATGGAGAAAAGGGGGTTCCGGGTCTGATCCCCTCCCACGCCGTTATTATTGCTGAACTGAATGTGGTCAAGGCTTGCACTCGTTAATGGATGATACGAATCGTCGTATTGGCATCTGCTCTATTGATACAAAATGCCAGCTCACAGTATTCCGGCTGCTGGTCTATTGGCGTCGGGTCGTCGGCGCAATTACAACCTGCAATGACACTGTTAAAGAATACTCCTGCTCGTATTTCAATAGTGGTGCCGGTTTGATTGACCTGGTTCACCATGATGCTGATACCTTCCTCCAGGGCATAATTTCCTCCCGATAATGCGGCTTGTAGGGGTAGATGCTCCAAACCCAGTTGTTCGGCTTCTTTTTTAAAGATCTGATTAAACTCCTTACAGTCGATGGCTCCGAGCGTTTTGGACAGCTGAATGGGAGTGCCTGTCATGGTTATACCTGAGTAATAAAAGCGCCATTATAAGGCTTTTAAATAACTTTAGCTGGAGATGACGGCGCTTAGACACTCTCATTGTGTTGATAACCATGTAATGATCATAGGTCTGATTTACAATTCATCTCATGAGTCATAAATGCGGAATAGTATGGACTTAGATCACGATGGGTTTCCTCATGCTCAGAGTATTGAGGACTGCTACAGTAAGTATCAAACCTCCAGGCATGGCTTGTCAGTCAAGGAAGCCGGGTTACGTCTACAACAAAATGGACGCAATCGTCTTCCCGAGACCAGGCCGATAGGTATTGGGATCTTGTTTATACGCCAGTTTTCCAGTCCTTTAATCTATGTTTTGCTCGCGGCAGCCATTCTTTCTATTGTTATTCAGGAATGGTCAGATGCCTTGTTCATTGGTGCTGTCTTATTGATTAACGCCGTCATCGGTACCTTCCAGGAATATTCGGCTCAGCAAGCCGCAGTGGCACTCAAGAAGCTGGTGACCACGCAATGCCAGGTGATGCGTGATGGTGACAGTTACCTGATAGATGCCGAGGACCTCGTGGTGGGTGATATCATATTACTCAGTTCCGGTGATCGTGTTCCTGCGGATATTCGATTAACCGGCGGCCATGATCTTGAAGTTGACGAATCCTTACTGACGGGAGAGTCCCAGGCCATCCTTAAAAATTCCGATCTGACATTTGTTTCCGATACAGGCCTGGCTGACCGGTTAAACATGCTGTTTGCGGGTTCCATGGTTGGTAGAGGAAGGGGTCGTGGCATTGTGGTGGCCACTGCATTGAATACCGAGCTCGGCCATATTGCCGAGTCAGTTCTGAATAAACCACCCACCAAGGCACCCTTAATCATCCGAATGGAAAATTTCACCCACAAGGTTGCCCTGGTGGTGGGTATAGCCGCATTGATTATGGCCGTGGTGACTTTCTTTCAGGGGATGCTGCTCAGCGAGATCTTTCTGTTGGTGGTGGCTCTGGCCGTTTCCGTGATTCCCGAAGGTTTACCCGTTGCGTTAACAGTAGCACTGGCGATAGGAATGCGTCGTATGGCCCGACGCAACGTGATTGTGCGTCGCTTGGTCGCTGTTGAAGCCCTGGGTTCCTGCACTTTCATTGCCACGGATAAAACCGGTACGCTGACTGTTAATCAATTGACGGTCAAACGCATTCAGTCACCCGATTACAAGACATGGAAAGTGACAGGGTCAGGGATTGAACCAGAGGGAGAGATCAAGCCCTTATTTGATCAGCCAACGCCAGGAGACGGGCAGTGGGTACAGCGCTTGTGTCACACGGCAGTATTATGTAATGAAGCCGTACTGGGACATACGGCAGATGGCTGGGCCCACCAGGGTGATGCCGTGGATGTGTCTTTGCTGCTGATGGCACACAAGCAAGGCATTACCCGAGCTGAAATGATCAGTCAATATGAAGAGTTGGCGTCCATTCCATATGAATCTGAAAGGTCATATTCAGCCAGCCTCAATCGCTATAAAAAGCAGCAGCTGATTTCAGTCAAAGGTGCCCTGGAAAAACTCATACCGATGTGTTCTCTAATGGCGAGCGAGGAGGGAGATCAAGCGATTGATGCCGAGGTTTTAAAACGGCAGGCGATCGAAATGGCGCGGCAAGGGTATCGTGTGCTGGCACTGGCGAGTGCTCGCGTGGGCCATGACATGCAGAAGGATTTTGAAGAGCATAGGTTACAGGATCTTACTTTATTGGGGTTGGTCGGCATGATTGATCCGCTCCGCGCTGAAGCAAAAGCGGCCATTTCCAGTTGCCGAACCGCTGGTATTCAAGTGGCCATGATTACCGGAGATCATCCTGAAACGGCTATGGCCATTGCCCGGGAACTCGATCTTGTACAAAACCAGGAGGTAGCAATTACTGGTAATCAATTAAGGTCGGCCAAAACCCAGGGCGAACTCGATGACATGACACGAGATGCACGTGTTTTTGCCCGTATTGAACCGCAACAAAAACTGGATATTGTTGAATCATTACAACGCCATGGCCATTTTGTGGCAGTGAGTGGCGATGGAGCCAATGATGCTCCCGCCCTGCGTGCTGCCCAGGTCGGTGTAGCGATGGGAAAATCAGGAACGGACGTCGCACGAGAAACCGCAGAACTCATTATTACCGATGACAATTTTTCTTCGATGGTTGCTGGCGTTGAGGAAGGACGAATAGCTTACACGAATGTGAGCAATGTAATTTTTTTGTTGGTTTCAACCGGTATGGCAGAGCTGGTATTGTTTACTCTGGCCCTAATAACTGGCTTACCGTTGCCACTGGTAGCAGTACAGTTGTTATGGTTGAATCTGGTGACTAATGGTATTCAGCATATTGCATTGGCCTTTGAGCCGGCCATGGGAGATGAGTTGAAGCGGCCACCAAGAGCCCCGCAGGAACCCATATTTAACCGTATTATGATTGAGCGGGTCGTAATTTCTGCACTGGTAATGGGATTTGTGGCCTTTTATGTTTTCCAATGGTTGTTAACCCAGGGTTATAGTATCGATCAGGCGCGTAATGGAACCTTGTTGTTGATGGTATTGTTTGAAAATATCCATGTGTTTAATTGCCGCTCTGAAAGCCGGTCGGTATTCGGGCATAGTCCATTTCGCAATCGTATTTTGTTATTCGGTACCCTTGCGGCTCAATTAATTCATATTGGTGCTATGTACACACCCTGGATAAAAGACGTATTACACATTGAACCCGTTACTCTAGAGCAGTGGCTTGAGTTATTATTAATGGCATTCAGTGTGCTACTGGTGATGGAATTACATAAGCTTTATCGTTACCTGGCCAAACGCTTTTGAGTCATGATTTACGCGCGCTTGGGTACTGGCTATGAGAGCCATACAGCATGCTGAAATTCCAGCTCTTGATAATCGGCTGATCTTCTAGGGCATAGGTTTGTAATGTCATTTCGGGTAATTTTAAAATCATACAACTATGGTTAAAGGCGGTACTGCCCGGATTGATAACGAGGCTATTCGCGATCTTTTCCGCATAGACCTGGTGCGTGTGCCCGACTATTAAAATGTCATATTCAAAGTCTTGCAGTTGTGACGCCCAATGCTTTTTTTGTGACGCAATGATTTTGCCATGTTGATCCAATAGTTTGATGCCACCCTGTAAAAGATCGGGGGGTGCCGCATGCACCAGGAAAATCGATTTACCCTCACATTCAAGCTCCTGATAAAGAGGTAATGATTTAAGATAGTCTTCGATGGTTGGTGAATGGGACTTGGCGGTATCAAGATAGGTCTGGTCGTGATTGCCCAAGACGGTTTTACATTTTGCCTGCTGGATTAATTTGATGGTCGCTTCAAGGTCTTCATAATAACCTGCAATATCACCGGCACAGATAATTTCATCCACTTGTTCTTGGGCAAAGATATTCAACGCCTGCTCAACCGGCTCTGGTCGGGCATGTACATCACTAATTAAGCCAAGCTGGTACATCTTTGCTCCAGAGAATCAAAATATTTCGCTATCGATGGTTACAATTAAACCAGAAATCATTACGCTAGTAATCTAAATCAGAGGAAAATGAAATGCGTAAAACTTCTAGCCATGCACCCAGTCCGAGGGCAACCATTCGGCAGGCTGCCAAAAGAAGCCATTATGATCAAAAAACCATCTATGGAATCATTGACCAGGCAATTGTAGCCACCGTTGCGGTCACTATCGATGATGCGCCTTATTCCATTCCCATGGCTATTGCTCGTATTGATAATGCCGTTTACCTGCATGGCTCGCGGACATCGCGATTAATGAAACACCTCGCGCAAGGTCATGAACTGAGTCTCTGTATCGTCCATGTTGATGGCATCGTGGTCGCACGTTCCGGTATGCATTGCTCAGCAAACTATCGTTCGGTCGTCATTCATGGTAAAGGTCAAGTTATTGAGGAAAACAAAGCTGAGTTGTTACATCAAGTCGTGACAGCTCTGATTCCAGGTTCTGAGGGTGACTTCAGAGATCATCTCCCCAAAGAACTTAAAGCAACGACTTTAATCAAAGTACCACTTGACGAAAGTGCAGCCAAGATTCGGACGGGCGGGCCCATTGACGATAAACAGGATTTAGAATTACCTTATTGGGCGGGTGTGATTCCGATCGAGCAGGTTTACAAAAGCCCTCTGCCGGCAGATGACTTGAATCCAAATATTCAGTTGCCTGACTATGCTAGAAATTATTCCAGAGGTTAATGGCATTGGGTGCCTATGATATTTTTGACGAGCACTTAAAACAAGTCGATTTAGGGACCTGCTTGATCGTCTTAACCGATCCATAAAGGCTCCATGGGTAGTATCATTTGTATATATGATGGTAAATATTTTGTTAAGGTAATGTTATGAAAATTTTAGTAAATTTATTTCATCCCCATATCGATCAGTCCAATGTCAATAAAGCCTGGTTAGCAGCATTGGAAAAAAAAGGCGGGATTAGTATTAATCGTGTTTATGAACAATATACAGATTGGGAGATTGATGTTGAACGTGAACAGTCTTTACTTTTAAAACATGATCGCATTGTTTTTCAACATCCCTTTTACTGGTATTCGACGCCTCCGTTAATGAAGAAATGGCTCGATGATGTGTTGACCTATGCCTGGGCGTATGGACCCGGGGGTACCCAGCTGGTCGGAAAGGAGTGGGTGTCTGCCATTTCAGCGGGTGGCCCAGCTGATGCTTATCAGGCAGGTGGTTATAACAATTTTTCAATGAGTGAGTTAATAAAGCCATTACAGCAAACCGCCAATCTCATTGGGATGGATTTTCTGCCCGCTTTTATATTACATGGTGCCGTCCAGGTCACTCCCGAGGAAATTCAACAATCAGCCCTTGACTACCTTCAGCATATTTCCAATGAAGCATTGAATCCGAAAGTGAAATTAAAAAAACTGCTGGACGAAATGGAACAGGAAGGTACCGTACTCAACAGTTGAACCCAGTGTTGTCAGTGAGACTTACCTTGGCCTTATAGGGAGCATAGACCTCTTCCATGCAATCGATTCATTTACTCGGGAAGCAGCGGTTTTTACCATTTTTCTTGACTCAGTTTTTGGGGGCACTCAATGATAATCTCTACAAAAATGGATTAACTGTATTCATCGCTTTCATGTCGGCATCGATTAGCCAGGCCGAGAGTAACCATCTGGTCAACATCGCCGCGGGATTATTTATTCTTCCTTTTTTTTTGTTTTCCGTGATCGCGGGTCAACTGGCGGATAAATATGAAAAAGCCTGGCTAATCAGACGTATCAAGGTTCTTGAGATCATCATCATGTTCATGGCTGGGTTGGCCTTTCATTATCAGAACATGACCCTTTTGATTGCCTTGTTGTTTTTAATGGGAACTCAATCTGCTCTATTTGGCCCAGTCAAATATAGCCTGCTACCACAGGTCTTGAAGGAAGAAGAGCTGGTCGGTGGCAATGCATTGGTCAGTTTCGGCACCTTTGTGGCTATTCTGTTGGGACTGATAGCAGGTGTATTAATTACCAGTATCGAGCAAACAGGTACCTACTGGCTATCTTTAGCGGTATTGTCGATGGCGATATTAGGTTTTTTAAGCAGTTTGAGGATTCCCACCGCACCCGCACCCGCACCGGAACTTAACATTGATTTTCACTTATTACGGCAAGTCAAAGAGAGTTTTCATCATGCGCGTGTGAATCAGACCGTATTTTATTCAATCATGGGTATTTCCTGGTTTTGGTTTCTGGGTATTACCTATGTCACCCAGTTGCCGAATTTCGTTCGTTATGAGCTTGGAGGCAATGAGCAGGTGTACGTGATCTTACTGGCACTGTTTTCAATTGGTATCGGTGCTGGATCTTTTCTATGTGAGAAATTATCCGGACGTATTGTCGAAATCGGGTTAGTGCCGATCGGTTCCTTGGGCCTGACGCTTTTTGGCATGGATTTTTATTTTACACACATGGGGGTGGTCGGAGCGGAGTTAATGGAGCCAGCTGAGTTTATGGGGCAGAGTCATAATATCCGTGTGCTGGTTGATGTCTTTATGCTTGGAGCATTTGGAGGCTTTTATATCGTTCCGCTCTATGCATTGGTACAGTCACGTTCTGAAGTCAATAAACGGGCCCGGATTATTGCGGCTAATAATGTGCTCAATGCTTTATTCATGGTGTTGGCCACCGTTTTCAGTTTGTTTGCTTTGGCCGCCGGATTGAACATTGCGGGACTTTTTCTGGTCATTGCATTGATGAATATCGCTGTCGCTATGTGGATTTTTACTCTGGTGCCTGAGTTCTTCATGCGTCTACTGGTTTGGTTATTGATTCATTTGATTTATCGCGTTAAAAAAACAAACCTGTCGAATATTCCAGATAAGGGCGCCTGTATCCTGGTATGTAACCATGTGAGTTTCATTGATGCTTTAATTCTGGCAGGGTGTGTACGCCGGCCTATCCGTTTTGTCATGGATTACAACATTTATCAGAAGCCCGTATTGTCGTTTATTTTTAAAACGGCTCGGGCGATTCCTATTGCAAGTGTGGTCGATGACCCGGTGATGCTGAAGCGAGCATTTGAAGAAGTATCGAAGGCCCTGGAGGATGGGGAGGTTGTATGTATCTTTCCTGAAGGAAAGATCACTCGAGATGGGCGTTTGAGTGCTTTCAAGAGGGGTGTACTCAAAATGGTGGAAAACAATCCAGTACCGGTTGTACCGCTAGCGTTAAAAGGATTATGGGGGAGTTTTTTCAGTCGTCGGTATGGACGAGCGATGAGCCAATGGTTTCCCCGGGGTTTTTTTAATCGTATTGAATTATTAGCGGGATCTCTGATCCCAGCACAACAGGTTACCTTAGAGAAACTGGAATTCGAGATTAAAGAATTGCTCGGAATGCGCGAAGTGTAGAATTAAAACCATGTCGATCATATTAGAGGCCAGGGGGCTGGTTAAAACTTATCCTGAAGTACGCGCCGTCGATGGTATCGGTTTTGCGGTAGAGGCAGGCAGTTGTTATGGCTTGTTGGGGCCCAATGGCGCCGGTAAAACCACGACCATGGAAATCTTGGAAGGCATTATTCGGCAAGATGATGGTGACATTTTGTACCAGGGACAACCAGTTGATGAACGTTTTAGGCACCAGATTGGTATTCAATTTCAAACGACTTCATTGCAAGATTTTCAAACAGTGAAGGAAGCTTTGTACATGTTCGCTGCACTTTATAAGGCACCGGCGAACCTGGAAGAATTAATACAGCTATGCCATTTACAGGAGTTTATAAACCGGGACACTCGCAAATTATCCGGTGGTCAAAGGCAGAGGCTCCTATTGGCCATTGCGCTGGTTAATGATCCGAAACTGGTCTTTCTCGATGAACCTACAACGGGTCTGGATCCACAATCACGAAGAAATTTCTGGTCCCTGATTGAAGGTATCAAACAGGCTGGAAAAACGATTCTGCTCACGACGCACTATATGGAAGAAGCCTATCGTTTATGTGACCGAATCGCCATTGTGGACCAGGGACAGATTATTATCGAAGGAAAACCTGATGACCTGTTAAAGCAACATTTTTCAGCCAGCATTATTCGGCTTCCTGAATCTGCTGTAAAGGAGCCAGAGCGGCTCCCAGAGGATATAAAGCTGGTTGATGGTCATTATGAGTTATTCACAAATGATGTCCCTGAATCCATCTTGCGCCTTGAAGACATAGGTTTCAGCCTGGGAGATTGCCAGATCAGTGCCCCCACCCTGGAAGATCTTTTCCTCAAGTTAACAGGTCATGCATTAAGGAGCTAGGGGTTAATGATCAATGTAAACAGAATGATGGCGGTCATGCGCGCCAGGTTTAGGGAATTCTATCGGGATACTGCTTCCTGGTCTTGGAACCTGGTCATGCCCGTACTGATTATTATAGGATTTGCCTTTATTTTCAGTGGTGAAGATGAAAGTCTTTACAAAGTGGCGCTTTATCATGGCACCCAGTCAGATCAGGTCACTCTGAATTTCCTTGATACCCGGCATGTTCGTTTTATCGATGTGGATGACCTGCAAACTGCAATTATCAAGGTGCAACGGCATCAGTTTGATATGCTGATTGATCTACGAGAACGTGGACGTTACTGGGTTAACGAGCACTCGCCGAATGGATATGTTGTCGAGCAATTGCTATCAGCCTCGTTTGAAACACAAGTCATACCCATACAGCGTGAACTCGTCAGTGGTAAAGACATCCGTTACGTGGATTGGGTAATGCCTGGCGTACTGGCCATGAACATGATGTTTTCTTGCCTGTGGGGCGTTGGTTGGGTCGTCGTACGCTATCGTAAAAATGGGGTATTAAGACGGTTACAGGCAACGCCTTTGACCCCCTTTGAGTTTCTTTCTGCTCAGGTCATTGCACGTCTTATCATTATAACCGTGGTGACCTTGATGGTTTATATCGGTGCTGACTTAATTGTAGACTTTACCATGCGTGGATCATATCTCGCTTTGTTTTTAGTTTTTTTTACTGGGGCGGCCTGTCTGACCAGCATGGGTTTGATTGTCGCTACGCGATTAAAAACCGAAGAGGTCGCGGATGGTTTCTTAAACTTGCTCAGTTGGCCGATGATGATCTTGTCTGGAGTTTGGTTTTCCATGGAGGGTACACACCCGGCTGCCCAGTTTCTTTCCAACTTGTTCCCCTTAACACATCTGGTGGAAGCCGCAAGACGCATCATGATTGATGGTGTTGGTATTGCGGGAGTTGCTTTTGAAATTGGTCTGCTCGGTGGCCTGACTTTATTATTATTGACGATTTCTGCCAGTCTATTTCGATGGTCTTAAAAACGTCTAAAAAATGCTGCGGGTTATATACAGCTAGAAAAAATTTGGCGATAATCTTTACTTAAGGTTAAGCAAATAATAATGATACGAATGTTTTATAGGCTGATCTCATCATGGACATGACAGAGAACGAAAAGGTTATTCGTAAGCTCTACGAAATCACTTCACAGCATGAGAGAGGATTTCCTGCGCTGGTTAAGGATTTATTAATGCTGGGTTGCGAGCGCTTTGAACTCGATATCGGCATATTGTCCCATATTGAAGGGGATGTTTATAAGGTGAAACACCAGGTATCACCTGATGATGTACCATTGAATGATGAAGCACAATTCAACCTGCCTGAAACCTATTGTTCCAGAACATTAGAAGCGGACGGTCCCTTTGGGGTAGAACATGTGGCGCGTTCTGATATGAATACGCATCCGGCTTATGCCGCTTTTCAATTGGAGTCCTATATCGGTATTCCGCTCACGGTTGATGGTAAGTTCTATGGCACCCTGAATTTTTCCAGTCCCTTTGCCCATGAGCGTAAATTTACCGAGATCGATATCGATGCCCTGAAACTCATGGCTATTTGGTTGGAAGGAGAAATCAGTCGTCAGAATTTCCAGGAAAAAATCATGCAGCAAGCTCATCTTTTGGAAGAACGCAATAGGGCATTATTGGAAATGGCGCGGACCGATAATCTGACCCAGGTTGGTAATCGTTACAGTTTTTTTGCGGAACTCGAAAACCAGTTGATGTTCTCTCAACGGCTCAAAATTCCTTTATCCATTATTCTATTCGACATCGATAATTTTAAAGAATATAACGATACCTATGGTCATATCGCAGGCGATAATGCCCTGGTTGAAGTAGCTAAATCAGCCCGAAAACTGGCTCGTGCAACCGATTATGTGGCCCGTTATGGGGGAGAAGAATTTATTGTTTTGTTGCCGGATACCAATTTGCAGGAAGCGGTTTTAGCCGCTGAGCGTTATCGCGAAGCTGTAAGCGAGATCGATAATCTGGAGTGTAGGGTGACCGGCAGTTTTGGGGTGTCAACCCATCCTCCTTCAGATGACATCCACATTGAATATGTAGAATTATCGGAGCGCCTGATCGATGAAGCTGACAAAGCCATGTACCACTCCAAACATTCGGGTAAGAACTGCGTCAATCATTACGCTAAATTGGGTCTGTCATTAAAGCAGACATCCTAGGCATATTTTTTGGCGCGGTAAATCTCCAGTTCAGCTGCCCGCGTTTCATTACTTGAACCTTCAATAATCAATACATCTTCGGCCATTAACAGCGTCTCGGGTTCTGGTAGTTCAACACGAATGC
>JASJBW010000073.1 GCA_030066315.1 Gammaproteobacteria bacterium | reverse complement strand
CACAAATCAACGCTTACTGGGCCCGGCTGCTCTTTACCGGACGTGCTTCACCTCCACGGATTCTTCAAGAGGCCTCAGTGGTCCTCGACGCCATTGAACAAAATCCATCGGCCATCGGCTATGTAGATAGCAGCATGTTGAATGACCGCGTCAAGGTGGTGGCGCATGTCGAGTAAACCACAAAATAGTCTCTCTGCGAGGCTTATTCTTACCATCGCACTCAGTGCCCTGATCATAATTATCGTCTCATCATTGATTCTTTACCAAGTGTCATTCGAGGACCAGTTGCGGCGCGCTGATAACAATTTAAAACAGCTGGTCAGTGCCGTGCAACACACCTCGGCAATCGCAGCATATCTGGGCGACAAGGAGCTTGCCAAGGAAGTCGTGTTTGGATTATCGAACAACGATATCGTCGATGGTGTATTGATTATCAATAATGAGAGTGTGCTGTATTCTGACGGTAACATGGAAGCCGCCACTGGCCAGTTCTCACAACGATTTACGCTCATCTCTCCTTTTATCGAAAAAGAAAAGGTGGGAGAACTGATTATCAATCCCAACCGATTGTTAATGAAAGACATCGCTGCCAGCAACGCGCGACGTTTCGTACTGACCATGATGATCTACACATTGATCATTCTCGGTATGCTAATTCCACTGGTTAACTGGCAGATTACCGGCCCAATAAAACGTGTTGCGCATCAACTGCATTTACTGGAACCGGGTAGTAGTGACCGCTTGCAATGCCCCGAGGCGCACCAAGAAAATGAAATAGGGGGATTGGTTAGAGATAGTAACCAGCTGCTTGCTTCAGTACAGAATACACTCGAAGAAGAACGTAAACTTCGCCATATTGTTGAACAATTACAAAATAAGTTCAGACTGATTTTTGAAAATGCCAGTTGTGGTATAGCGTTAATAGACTATGAAGCGCGTGTACAAATACATAATTCTTCGTTTGCCAGGTTAATCAATGATGAATATTTAAATACATCCGACCATACGAATCCACTGAGCCTCACCCAATTCTTTAATGACGATGAACTGTTTCGCGACGTCATCGAACAAACGCTGCAATCGGAGCAACCCATAGGTATCGACCTGGAAACTCGTCGGGGGGATAAAAAACAATCCCAATGGTTACATTGTCTGCTTTCAAAAGTAACCGATGAAAGTATTGGTTCTTTCGTTGAATTGATCGTCTATGATATTTCTGAACGAACCCATCGTGAAAAACAGGCTCAAATTGCAGCAGAACATGATCCTTTGACCCAGCTGTATAATCGAAGGGCCGGGGTATTGCGCATGCAGGATGCCCTCGATATCGCCATGACTGAACATAACCAGTGTGCCTTAATGATGATTGACTTGGATCGCTTTAAACCGATTAATGACCTTTACGGTCATGAGGCTGGCGATTTTGTGCTGGTTGAGATTGCCCATCGAATGCATAAATGTGTGCGGGGTGAAGACATGGTAATTCGATGGGGAGGGGATGAGTTCTTGATATTCCTACAATCCGGCGAAGAAAAACTTAATCCTATACCGGTGGCAAAAAAAATACTGAGCCAGTTATCCCAGCCCATACGCCTGGACAATAATATTGAGGTTAATGTGGGAGCCAGTATCGGTATCGCATTATATCCAGATCATAGTGATAATCTGGTGAATCTCATAGAAATCGCCGATGACCATATGTACCAGATTAAAAACGAAGGACGCAACGGTTATAAATTAGCCTCTTAAGTTGAGTGGCTAGCCTCATCCCTCATAACGTGGGGGCGCCACTTTCAGTACTTCCTTGATCGTTGTGAGTCCACGGGCCACTTTTTGAGCTCCAGCCAGGTTTAACGGCTTCATGCCCTCCCGGATTGCCTGTTTACGAAAGGTGATCAAGTCAATATCTTCCGTGATCTGCTGCTTTAGATGGTCAGACAGAGGCATCATTTCATAAATGCCTTTACGACCCATAAAACCAGTCTGCCGACATTCAAGACAACCGTCAGCTTGATAAACCTGCTTCGGAGGCTCAGTACTCCAGGGCTTGATCAGGGATTGCCATTGATTAATATCAAGCTCGGTCGGTTTTTTACAATGCGGGCAAAGCGTACGAACCAGTCGTTGCGCTACAACACCGAGCACTGTGGCACTAATAAGATAAGGTGGCACGCCTATTTCGGTAAGTCTAGCCACAGCTGAAGGAGCATCATTAGTGTGTAAGGTAGACAACACCAGGTGTCCCGTTAGTGCAGCCTGTACCGCCATTTCAGCCGTTTCCTGATCACGGATTTCGCCAATCATGATGATATCCGGATCTTGCCTTAACAAGGTTTTTACTCCACTGGCAAAATCCACTCCGATTTTATGCTGAACCTGCATTTGATTGAATAAAGGTTCTACTAATTCAATTGGATCTTCGATGGTGCAAACATTCACTTCAGGCCTGGCCAATTGTTTCAGACTGGTATACAACGTTGTGGTTTTACCAGATCCGGTTGGCCCGGTAACCAGAATAATGCCATAGGGCTGTTGGATCATGTGATTCCAAGTATCGGACTCACGTTTCTCAAAACCTAGATCAGCGAAATCCCTGACCAGAACCTCCGGATCAAATATTCTAAGTACCAGCTTTTCTCCAAAAGCCGTTGGCATACTGGATAGACGCATCTCGATTTCCTGGCCTTCGGGCGTCACCGTTTTTATACGGCCATCCTGGGGTTTTCGTTTTTCAGCCACATCCAGACGCCCCATGATTTTAATTCGACTGGTAACAGCAGCAGTGATATTCGCTGGAATCTCGTAAACCTGGTGCATAACCCCATCGATTCTAAAGCGTACATTACCCTGTTCGCGGCGAGGCTCTATATGAATGTCGCTGGCACGTTGTGAAAAAGCATATTGCATCAGCCAATCAACAATACTGACAATATGTTGATCATCAGCATCAACGGAACCCGTTTTACCCAATTCGATGAGTTGCTCAATGTTCTGAATATTTCCGACTGGCTCGGCCTGGCTCACACCCGCATTATCCATTGCCTTACTAATGCTGTAGAACTCCAGCAAGTAGGCCTTTATCTGTTGGGGATTGGCTAATACCTGGGTAATGGGTTGGTTTATGATGCGGCTTATTTCATCGAGCCATTCATTACGGTATGGATCACTGACTGCAATCGTAACCTCGGTATCAGTAACCTTTACCGGTAGGATGTTAAATCGTGAAGCATAGGCATAAGACATAATGCTGGTACACGAGGCCACGTCCATTTTGAGTGGATCAAAGTGAAATCTTGGCATGCCAGATTCTTCAGCCAGCCAATCCGTTAGAAAATCCAACGTCAATAGTTGATCAGGCTTGGAAAAGTGGCTCCATTTTCGACTGGCAATGATTTCCAGTGCATGCAGGTTTTTTCGATCCTTTGTCGATACCAGACTGGAGACCATCTTGGCCTTTTCGGGATCGACCATGCCCTGCTCTACGAGTCGGTTTAAAACATCTTCCAACGAACAGGTTTTTGCCATAACAGGATCCTTAGTCACTGATAGTGATCAAGACAGGCATTCCTGCTGGAATCAACGTATCGGACTTAAACAATATGTGTATTTCATAGGTCGATGTACCATCGGCCTGCTTTATACCTTTATAGTCGATATAGGCTACCTTGCCGTTATATTTTGTATTTTTGTATTCTACAGTGGCTTCTTTATTGAGCAGGACCGGAGACCACTGTTCAGCATTAACCGAGGTGACTGCTTTGCTTGTTTGCTCGTCCACTAAAGTGATCAGATCAACGTCATTGGTCGATGGGTCAACGTAATGAGCCTTGCTCACATGAATATCGATAACTCTACCACTGACCGGAGCACTTATTTTTGTATTTTTTAGATGATAGTGGGCTATGGCTGTATCTGACTGGGCCGCTTCATATTCCCCTTGCGCTCGGGCAAACTCATTTTCAGCCTTTTTCAATTCCACCTGGGATAAGGAATCACGATCGTAAAGCTCGAAGGCACGATCGAGTTCTAACTGTGCCATTTCTACGCCAGGAAACAGGCTTTTTTCAATCGCCTTTGCTCTTTTTAAAGTCTCCTTTTGAAGTACGCCATCTAATTCAATCAAGACGTCACCTTTTTTTATCTGCTGCCCCTGCGTAACCTTGATATTTTTCACGAGTCCTGAAGTTCTAGCATTGATTTTTATAATAGAGCCATAGTCGGTAAAACCATTCAGTGTCATGGCCTTTACAGGTGTAGCCATTACTAGAGCCATAATCATTAGCGTATGTTTTATATTTTTTTTATCCATTGTTGGCACCTTGGCTTTGCATACTGTTTAAAAACGCACTACCGACCAGTTTTTCAAGTTTTCGCCAGGCTAACTCGAGATCAAAACGAGCCTGATAGACCAGTTTTCGACTATTGGAAAATTGCACCATGGCATCACCCAGATCGGTTTTAAATTCAAGTTCATATTCCGCCCGGCTTCTATCCAAATACATATCACGATACTCCTGATTCACCAGCTCACCTTCCAGCCGTAAACTGTTTTGTCTGATTGACTGCCATAATTCGAGTACTTTCAAACGTAACTCGGATTTAAGTTTTTGCATTTCGGATAACACCTGTCGGTGCTGGGCAGTGGCCCTATCAATAGCTGATTCCTCCAAACTACCGGCATACAATGGGAAATCAAAATACAATGTCGCTCTCCAATCATCCCGGGTAGAGCCGTCCCTTGCATATTCAGAAAATTCCAGCTCGGCATCCAACGAAGGGCCCACGGTATGTTTTGCTGTTTCTATCGCTTGCTGGGAGAGTTGTATTTTTTTCTGCTGAATTTTCATTAAGTAACTATGTCTGTAAGCCTGATCAACGAGTAAATCCACATCATCGGTGAGCTTGGTATTGGCAATCAGCTTCGGTACCGAGACTTCACTGGGTAGAAACTGAGGAAATCCGAGTTCTTCCGCCAATATACTGCGCGTCATACGTTGAAGATTTTCACTGCTATAGCGATTTTGCCGGATGATTTCATACTTCGCCTGCAATTCCTTAACTTCAATCTCTGAAGCAAGTCCCAACTCCTGGTTTTCGCGCGCGCGATCAAACCGGATAAAACCAATGGCTAAATCTTCATTGTGGCGCAGGTATTCATTATCTGCATTTAATACGGCAAAATATTTTTCAAGAATGGAAAGTTCACGTTGTTCTATGAGGTAAGCCAACTCTAACTGGCTGAGTTCCACATTGAGCTCAGCCAGTTCATTTTCGCCGGATTCCTTGCCAAAATCGTATAAAGGTTTGCGCAGAAACAAACTCACTTTGCTATCGTCATCTTCATCATCATCGCCCAGAGCAGAAACACCGACATAGCGTAATCGACCTGAGAGATTGACCTTAGTATCGTTAGTGGCGCCTGCCAAGCCGGCCTCTGCAAGCGCCTGGTTCAATCTTTCCTGGGCATATAGAATTTGATATTGATTGGCATTATCTGCCTGTTGTAAAGCAGCTTCCAGGGTCAAGGGCTCAGGTAATGGTGAGTTTTCTTGACTCTGTACGGGAAGAACCGCTGAAAGTGCGAGGAAAAAAAAGGCTGGTTTTAAGTATCCAGAATATATCTGTTCAAACATTAATTAATTGATTTTTTTTGTTGTTTTTTGAGGCGCTTATACTTGCTGAAACGTATATTCCGGCCATTCTTATCTTTCATTTTATAGATACCCTGCAGGTAATATTCTGCGAGCCACTGGAATTCCTCTATCCCAGATGCTGCACCGGTATATCGCACAACCTGCTGACCTTCTAGATCATAGAAGGCCATAACCGGTGTCGCCCTGACACGATTTTTACTGGCAAATTCTTTTTGAGTGAGATCATTACCTTCAAAATCAACCATCTCGACATCCCCTTCTATATCTATCGCTAGAGAATGAAAATTGGTTTTGAAATACTCTTGTATCTCTGGTTGATTCAGCACGGTATTCTTCATTCGATGACAGAAGGGACACTCATCCATCTCAAAGAACAGAAAAACGCCTTTCTTACCATCATCACGAGCAGTTTCCAGTTCCTCGGTTAAATCACCCAGGTTTTGTTCAAAAAAATATTGGTACGGATCACGCGGTGTGGAAGCATGAGCCCAAGTTGTTACGAATATAATCAAGCTTAACAGGGATGAGCGAAGTGCAATCATCATTAGCTTATTCCTCCTAGGATAACCATAACCATCAAGTACACTATTCATTGTTATTGTGCGAAATACTCGAACAGTCTGAATTACTGCGAGTGCTTAGCTTCCCATTTCTTAATGAAGTTTTCAATCATTTCCCGGGTGACTGCACCAACCTGGCGCGCTTCCACTTGGCCTTCAGGAGATACTAGAAAAGTGGTGGGTAATCCTGGAATGTCACCCAGCTCAGAACTACTGGTAGGGCCTGTCGCGTAATTTGGATAGGTAATAAAATAATCTTCTAGAAAGGCCTGGATGGCATCATGACTCAATACCTCGGTATTGATTCCCAAGACTACCCCTTTCGTCTCATGATGTTCATCATGGAATGCTTGTAATTCGGGCATTTCTTCTCGGCATGGAGGACACCAAGTCGCCCAATAGTTAACGACAACCCATTTACCGTTGTAATCAGACAATCGATCGTTTCCACCACCTAATCGGGGTAGATCCATATCAACTGCTTGCACTAAAAGTGGATTCAAACAGAATGTCAACAATAATAAAATTCGAATTTTCATGGCTAATAATAATCTCAAACTGATTGTTATTGGAATCTGATGAATCCAAATGGTTGCATACTGACATAAAAAAGGCCCGCTGATAGCGGGCCTTAGAAAGATAAGTGAGTTAAGTTTATTGGGCCAGATAATCCTGATCGGATTGCTCAACAGCCCCGACTGACCATGCTCCCCGTGTTTTAGCATGCTGCACGGCGGCATCAATTTCTCCTGCCGATGCATTTGGAATGCTGAATACCTGACCAGGATAAATCAAATCAGCATCCTTGATTTGATCGGAGTTTGCTTTGTAAATGAGCGGCCACTGATAAGGATTACCATAAATTGACTGCTTGCCGGAAATATCCCAAAGGTTATCTCCCGAAACGACGGTATATTCACTGTCTGCGCTGGCCATGGCACCATCCGTACTACCATGTTGTTCATTGTAACGCTTTTGCTCTGAATGATACTGGGCTATTGCATTTTCGGCCTGTTCTGAAGCCATATTAGCCAGCTCGATGGCTTTATCATTGTCACATTTCGCTGCGGCTTTCTCAGCATCTTTGATCATCTTGCCTGTATCACGCCAGGCATAACCCAACTTTTCGGCACGCGCCAATTTGATTTTGGCTGAATAGATAGCATTTTTAGCAGCTGCACTGGGGCAATCCTGTTTTTCAGCAACTGGAGCAGGTTCTTCTTTAGTATCGCTGGCACAACCAACCATGAGGCCCGTAGAAAGAACTGCAACTGCAGCCATTTTGAGTAAATCTGTTTTTTTCATAATTTCGTTCTCCAGGAACGTTTATAGTTTAGATCAGATATATGAGATAAAGCTTTAAAATAACTCTAAAAATCAGTTTGAACCTTACCTTGTTCGGGGTTTTAGAGCAAGTATAATTCCCCCAAAATATTTCTCTTAATATAGAAGAAAAATTAACACTCTGGAGTTTTTTTTAGTTTTATTCGCTCAGCACGGGAAATTAACCAATGACATAGCGACTGTCAACCCTAGCACCCGACCGAAATGAAAAATGTTTGTAATCGACATCTGCTTGCGACAATATTGTTCAGACTAAGAAAACCTATAAAGAGATCCAAATCATGAGCCATACCTCAGTGACCATTTATTACAATCCGCGGTGTAGCAAATCAAGGGCCACTCTTGAACTGTTGGAGCAAAACAATATCAATGCCAATATCGTGGAGTATATGAAGGAGCCACCGGATATTGAGACTTTGAAACACATCATAAAACTGCTCGGCGTCTCCGTGCGTGACATCATTCGTACGCATGAGCAGGTCTACAAAGATGCCGGGCTGGATGATAACGATTTACCCGAAGATGAATTAATCGAAGCATTATCACAATGCCCAACTTTGCTGCAACGACCGATTGTTATCGTGGATAATCAGAAAGCAGCCTTGGGTAGACCCCCAGAAAATATTCTGGAGATTCTGTAAGTGCCCAAAATACTGGTGGTTTATTACAGCCGCCATGGTTCTATTGCCAAGATGGCTCAGCATCTGGCTCAGGGCGTCGATTCTGTCAGTAATTGTGACGCCGTGATCCGCCGTGTTCCGGAAATATCCGCCAATTCCGAACAAATAGAAGCTGCGGTACCTGCCAAAGGGCCAACCTATGCGAGTGAAGAGGATCTAAAAAACTGCGACGGACTGATCATGGGGAGTCCAGCTTACTTTGGCAACATGTCAGCGGCCTTGAAATATTTTCTAGATCAAACCAGTCGATTATGGCTTTCTGGCGCTATGATTGGCAAACCTGCGGCGGTATTTACATCTTCTTCAAGCCTCCATGGGGGGCAGGAAAGTGTATTATTAAGCATGATGTTGCCTCTGTTGCATCATGGCATGATCATCGCGGGCATCCCCTATTCTGAACCCTCCCTACATCACACAACCTCCGGTGCGACACCCTATGGCGCCAGTCACGTGGCCGGGAGCCAGGGCAAACCGCTTTCACAAGAGGAAATTGACGCTTGCCATGCTCTCGGAAAACGCATCGCGCACTTGGCTCTTAAATTAACGGCATGAAAACACATCCACTGAAAGTGATCAGCCTGATCTCGCTCGGTGCCCTGGCACTGGTCCAACTGGGTTTATTGTTCTGGCTGGAATCAGACTTCAAATGGATTATCACGCCATTCTTGACTTTACCCCTATTCATCCCTTTACCGGGTTTCATTAAGAACCGCCGTTATACTTACAAGTGGGTCGGCTTTTTAACGCTGCTCTATTTTACCGTCGGTATCACCGAATCTTTTGCGAATCCGGCACTGAGAATTTATGGGGGCTTAACGGTATGTTTAAGCGTCGTGTTATTTGTCAGCAGCGTTTATTACAGTCGCTATTTGCGACTGACCCACTGACGACCAAATTCAACAGATTTCTCGAATCAGGGGTATCGTAATTTTGCGCTGTCTGGACATGGAAGCATGGTCTAATTGGTAAAGCATTTCCATCTGGTCGGATAATTTTCTGGAATAATGGCTCATCAAATAATGAACCACTTCATCACTCAGACGCAATCCCAGCATATCGGCACGTTGCTTCAGAATTAACTCGAGATGATGATCATCTGCAGGTTCTAATGCAATCAGTAAGCCCCACATCAAGCGGGATTTAAGATCGGGCAACTTGAAACTTGTATCCCGGGGAGCCTGCGAAAGACTATAAATAAATCGTAACTCTCCCGCTTTAACCCGATTGATTAACTGATAAAATTGCTTCTCCCAGGCAGAGTGTCCCGCCAGTATATCCAGATTATCAATACCAATAACACTGCCCGGCATAAAATCCACGAAGCCCTCGCTATCAGCCTCTGCGAGATGTGCGGCGTCAAATAAATGGAGGGAGACCTGAGATAAGCCTGCATAGTGTGCGCAGGCATTCAGTAGATGAGTCTTGCCGGAATCTTCGGCACCCCATAGACCAATCATGGTCTCACCGGATTCATCAAATAAACCGGTCAACTGCTGTTTGATGTAACGAGCATGCTGCGACAGGTAATTCGAAAAACTGAATCTTTTATCGAACCTAAGCGGAAGTGGAAGCTGAGCCACGGATAATAGCTGATGGTTTTGTTTTAACGTAAATATCGATAGCGCATGATCACGGTCTGATCATCGGTTGCCGCATTGATTTGCGGTAGTTCAAGTTGATCCAATACATATCCCAAACTGATTAATCGATGTAAATCATCAGCGGTATTCCGCAATTTTACGCGATAAGTCACCCTATCTTCCTCAATTAATACCAAACGAACCGTCTCCACTGCATCTAATCCCTGTAGATAGGACAATACCTTTGTGTGGTCAGTGACGGCTAATATCTGATCAACCGAAAAAAGAACTTCTTGATCGAAAGCCTGGTAGGATTCTAGTGCGTATTCACTGGCCAGAGTCTGCGCCAAACGGCTGATCATCTGCCCCATGACCTCCTCCCTCGAGGCCGCACGATATTCCCATCGGAATATTCTATCTGCAAACCTGGCCTGCCATTCACCCCGCCAGCCTTTACCTACACGACCGACTAACTGGCCCGACAGTACCGCATCCGGAGCATATCTTGCAGCTAATGCATCGATGTTAGCTTCGTTGGTTTCAATAACATCCTTAACCCCCAGAATAACCCTGTCTTCAAGGTCTAACAGGGGGAACAGCACCGGTAATCCATGACGTTGGGAAAGCTGATCCAGCTCCTCGACCAGGGAACCGGTGGTATCACTGGAAACCAAACTCACATTCTTGTTTACATCAAAGCTAATCAACAATAAGGTGCTGGGCCGTTCCTTACCCCAAACGGGTATATCATTTTCCCGTAACAGTTTTTCAACGAGATTCTGGTTGAACAAAACCTTTAAATAAAGTTGGCCACCTTCAAATTCATCCGCATTTGGATCCTTACGGACGAGGTAGCGAAATTGTTGAACGTAGCGAGCACTATTTTTAAGAGGGCGTTCCAGGGCAGGATTATTTAATGCCGCATCAGAACCAGCCACTTTGACTAGCACTTGACTGAATGCCTGGTTAAAGGCGGACAGACGTTCTGAAGTCGTTTGATCCGGTACCGGCAATTCAATACTGTACAGGTCGTCAACCAATACGGCCCAAACGGTGGAATAATAGGCACTGCCTAGCAGTACGGTTAATAAAACTAGTAATCGTTGCATTATCTTATTGAGTGATCGTGAGCTCACATTCATGATTTCACTAAATCAAAAGCGGTACTCTTGATTTAGAAACAAGGGATTTATTTTTCAGGCTGTGTAAAATAGCACACCCTAAATTAATCCTAAACAAGTGGGCCATGAATTCAGGGCATTCATCAGAAAATAAAATTAATCAAACGTTGAGTTATCGCGATTCCGGAGTCGATATTGATGCCGGAAATGAACTGGTTGAAAGGATTAAACCATCAATCAAAAGTACTCACCGGCCTGGCTGTGTGGGCAGCATTGGTGGTTTTGGTGGTCTGTTCGAATTACCCTTGGAGCGTTATCAGCATCCATTGCTGGTTTCCGGTACGGATGGCGTAGGTACCAAGTTGAAGCTCGCCATCGAGTTAAATCAATATGACACCATTGGTATCGACTTGGTGGCTATGTGTGCCAATGATATCGCCGTATTGGGAGCGGAAGCCTTGTTTTTCCTGGACTATTATGCCACGGGACAATTGACCCTGGAGATTGCTGAACAAGTCATTGCGGGTATTGCTGAAGGATGCGTTCAGGCGGGATGCGCCCTGATCGGTGGTGAGACCGCTGAAATGCCCGGCATGTATCAACAGGGCGATTTTGACCTGGCCGGTTTTTGCGTTGGCATTGTGGACAAGAATCATGTTATCGACGGTACCCATATCCAACCGGGTCATGATCTTATCGCACTGGCGTCCTCGGGGCCCCATTCCAATGGCTACTCCTTAATTCGCAAAGTTATCGAAATCACTCAGGCTGATTTACAACAGGACTGTGCTGGCCAACCGTTGGCTCAAGCCTTGTTAAAGCCCACCCGAATTTACGTTAAACCCTTGCTCAAATTAAGCCAACAACTGGCTGTGCATGGCATAGCTCACATTACGGGAGGTGGTCTACTTGAAAATATTCCGCGGGTACTTCCCGATCATTGTTGCGCTGAACTTGATTTATCAAGCTGGAATATACCCCCGGTTTTTGAATGGTTAAGACAAGCTGGCAATATTGAACAAATGGAACTGTTTCGTACTTTTAACTGCGGTGTGGGCATGGCTTTGGTGGTGGATGCTTCTGACACGGACTCCTGTTTGCAAATCCTGCAGTCTCAAGGCGAAAAAGCCTGGAAAATTGGCCGTATCGTCAATAAAACTGGAACGGAAAGCGTTATTTTTAAATCTTGAACACGGCACTACCCATCTCTCTGGTCGTACTGATATCAGGTAACGGCAGTAATCTGCAAGCTATTATCAATCAGATTGAATCGGGTAGATTGAATGCTCGCATTGCTGCTGTAATCTCGAATCGCCCCGATGCATTTGGTCTGGAACGCGCACGTAAACATCATATTCCGGCTATCGGATTGGACCATAAAAGCTATCAGAAGCGGACGGAATTTGACCAGGCCTTACAGGAAGCAATCGAAAAATACGAGCCTGATATTATCATCCTGGCGGGCTACATGCGCATTCTTTCTGCAGAATTCATCATTCATTTTGCCCCCAGACTACTTAACATTCATCCCTCTCTGTTACCCAAATATCCGGGATTAAATACCTATCAGCGAGCACTGGAAAATGGAGACCGCAAACATGGTGTCAGCATCCATATAGTAACGGCTGATTTAGATTCTGGCCCTGTGATTCTCCAAGGTGAATTTGAGATCACCCGCGAGGATGACATTCATAGTATGCAACAAAAAACGCATGAACTAGAATATCAAATGTACCCTTTGGTGATTCAATGGTTGAGTGAGAAACGCTTGCAACTCATGCTGGACGGGGCATTATTTGATAATGAAAAATTACAGAAACCACTGCTTTTTAACACGCTGTAAACTGTTTACGGGATGGTGGCTATTTTTATTTTTACCTGGGATCGCTGCAGCCTCCAATATCCAGTCTTTCGCAGCCATCTATGATGTTTATCAAAACGATCAAAAGATAGGTACTGCTGATTTTAATTTTAAAAAGGAAAATGGTGTGTGGGTGTGGCGTATGCAAACTTATCCCAAAGCGCCTTATAGCTGGTTAACGCGAAAAAAACCTTTTGCCGAAACCCGCATGATGGAGACTGACAATGGTCTACAGCTTTCGCAGGAGTTACGAGGCGATTATCCGGATCAAGTGGTCAAGGAAAATACCTGGTTTAATCAGGACAAGGGGACGATTTATTTCACCAAGGGCGAAACGGACCGTCTTCTCGACCTTCCAGGGAATCTTTACAATATTCAGAGCATCCATCTCATACCAAGCATTATGAAGCGACGCCAAATGACGCAGATGGACATTCAGTTTTATAAGAAAGGCAAGTTATTCAAATCCCGAATGGTTCTAGAGCCACGAGTGCTAATGGCAAATTCTTCACAGGGCTCCATTTATGTGGACCGGTTGACCCAACAACTGGAACCTTCCAAATATCGAATGGTTTATTATTACCGTGAGGATGCAATGGCGCCGCTCAAGATTGAGCAAATAAAGGCCAATGGCGAATACCGCGTGATGTGGCGTACAGGATTAGAGTAATGAATAATGTCTTATCTTGTTTACAATCGGGTAAATCCCTTTTGTGCCTGTAGGCGCTCAATTTCCAACGGGGCTAGAGGAACCTGTTCGATAAAATCTGGCAGTTCAGACTCCTCTATCTGGTAAAAATCCATCGCCGTCTGACAAGCTTTAATATCGATTAAATTCTGTTGGTCAAGCTCCCTGGCTTTTTCCACAATAGACATCGATTGTGGGTAGTTGGATTTCTGGAATAAGCGTAATTCCTGTCCATGCAATACCAGTGTAATGCGACCATGATCATCCTCATTGAATTGATCCTGCATCTGTTCTGCCCTTTTAAAAATAGCGGCTAACTGATGCTCATTTTGTACAGTGATATCGAACACGTAACCATTAGGATTTTCCCGCGGAGGGGTGGACTCCTGACTCTGTTCAGCAGCCTGAAAACGATAGGGACCGCGGTTCAATTCCACTGCCTGGCTGGTTAAAGATATCAAAATAAGAATAACCAAAGACCAACGCATCGGACTAACCTTCACCTGCAATCGTCATATTTTCTAAAACTATGGAACCACAATGTATAGTTCCTCGCCGATCAATATCATTGCCGATTTCTACAATACCTTTAAACATCTCTTTTAGATTGCTGGCTATGGTAATTTCTTCAACAGGGTAACAAATCTCGCCGTTTTCCACCCAGAATCCGGCCGCTCCTCGTGAGTAGTCTCCAGTAACAGTACTCACTCCATGCCCCATCAATTCGGTAACTAATAATCCAGAACCCATGGCCTTTAAACATGCATTAAAATTTTTACCGGTATCAGAAATTTTTAGATTATGTACACCACTGGAATGACCGGATGATTGTCTACCCAACTTACGGGCCGAATAACTATCCAGCAGATAACCCTGAACAATGCCATCCTTGACCAGATCGTATTGTTGGATAGCTACACCTTCCCCATCGTAATTGGCAGAGCCCAATGCTTTGGGTTCGAAAGGAAATTCTGTGAATTGTACAAATCTGGGGAAAACCTGTTCACCCTCGGCATCTAACAGGAAACTGGCTTTGCGGTATTGCGCATTACCCCCAATCGCGGCATTGAAATGGCTGATCAGTCCACGAGCCAACTCCGGTACGAACATGACACTGGCTTGCCCCGTTTTCAATTTACGAGCACCCAGGCGTTTAACGGTTCTTTCAGCTGCCCGTCGACCCACGTCAGCAGCGGTTTGCAGGTCATCCGGAGAACGGCTGACACTGTACCAATAATCACGTTGCATACCCTGATCATTTCCTGCCACAACAGAACAACTGATCGAATGGCGTGTTTTTTTCTCGGCTTGCAGGAATCCATGGGTATTACCATAAGCCACCAGGCTTTTACCCAAATCTATAGAAGCGCCCTCAGAATTGCTGATGGTATCAGCATAATCCAGTGCAGCCGCTTCACACTCAAGTGCCAGCTCTATGGCATTGTCGGTACTGATGGGCCAGTCGTGATAAAGATCCAGGTCATTGAATTGAGTCGCCATCAGCTCAGCATCAGCCAATCCGGCACAGGGATCTTCTGAGGTATGCCTGGCGATATTACAGGCGGCATCCACCGTTTTACGTATGGCTTCAGGGTTCAGGCTAGAAGTTGATGCCGTACCCTTGTGTTGACCAAAATATACGCTTATACCCAGGCCATTATCCTGTTGATATTCCACGGTTTCCACGGTGCGCATTCGAGCCGAAACACTCATACCTTCCGAAACACTCAGCCCCGCTTCAGCTTGACTGGCACCACGCTTTGTAGCCAGCTCTAGCGTGTCCTGAATAATATTCTTGAGGGTTTCCTCGGAAACCGTCAAACTATTAAAATCTATCTCTTTCATGCCCGCATTTTAGCGCAGATGACTAAACAAACAGAAGCACCGATTACAGAATCTTCGTCGCAAAATCCTGAAGAAAACCTGGAATGGATTAGCAAATCCCAACTCAAACGGGAAAGTCATGCCTTACAAGACCTGGGGAAAAAACTCAGCCGCTTAAATGAAGAACAATTAAAAGATCTTCCACTGGATAATCGTTTACACGATGCGATTCGCCTCGCCCAAAAACTCAGTAATAAACGGGGAGCGCTGAAACGGCATTATCAGTATATCGGTAAAATACTCAGATCGATGGATGCAGAACCGATTTTAAAGGCCGTACAGAGGATAGAACAAAATCATCGAAACTCAGTACATGCTTTCAAGATGCTTGAACACTGGCGCGATGAAATTCTGGCCAAGGGCGATGAAGCGATTCAGTCATTTTGCCAACAACATGAAGACACTGACCGTCAAAAATTAAGACAAATCTGGCGAAAACATCAACAAGCTCAAAATGATGTTAAAAGATCACT
>JASJBW010000072.1 GCA_030066315.1 Gammaproteobacteria bacterium | reverse complement strand
CCCAAAATCAACGCTTGATATCTATTTTATTAGAATACCGCACCTTCCCTAGATTATTTTATGGTTTTAATTTCGTCCAATAATCAAAAAACGACATGATTGCTTTTGTCCAACAATAGATTGCCCGCTAAGGTAAACAATATGAAGGTAAATAATAAAATTGTATTTTGTGTTTTTTCATTTAATCGCGGAAAATTTCTAAGGAACTGTATTCAATCGATAGAAAAAAATGTGCCATTTGCAAGAATTCTCATCTTTGATGATGACAGTTCTGACTCTGAAACCATTAATATACTGAATGATCTAAAACAAAAACATACTGTATACCAGCCAGGTTATATTTCGAATCATCACTTGGGAGGCCTTTATGGCAATATGCAGTCCGCTTTAGAGGCCTGTAAAAATGAAAAATTAGTCTGTTACTTACAAGATGATACTCAAATAGTCAGACCTCTTTTAGATACTGACATTGAACATATCGAGCATCTTTTTTTAAAACTACCTGATTTAGGATTTATTAATCCATGTTTTATTCGAGGCATAAATAGAACTCGAAAAATACGATATCAATACGATCCGGTAAATAACGTCTATTTTAGAGATCCCGATAAAAGAAGCGCAGGTCGGTATTTCTCCGCATTATTAATAACAAAACCAGATCGTTTAATACAATCAAATTGGACGTTCTTGTCCTCTGAACCTAACAACAGCAAACAGGCTCAAAAACTGTTTCGTCCTATGGCTTATCTATTCTCACCTTTTGCCATGTGGCTACCAGAAGTGCCCGCTTATCGCGGCAAAAAGAAAACTTTGGGTCTCAAATTAGCTGAAAAAAAAAGAAGATGTGGGTATTACCCTTTCAAGACATTAACACACCAGCAATTATTAGCTCTGCAAAATCGCACACCCGATAAAATTCCTTATGCAGAAGATTTCTTAGATTGCGAACCAGCATGTCCACCCAAGCCATGGGCCTATAACCCTCTGACAGGAACCGGTTGGATGAAAACGCTTAATGAGATCGAAATTAATTTAAAAAAGTTGTTTAAAAATTAATAACTATTATTCCTCGCCCACTAATAATAGATTTTCAGTATCTAATGCTTTTACTGATATTTGACTGATATTTGAACCCTTTAAAGAACAACGTTTTGCCTTTATTTTATGGTATTGAGTGGTATAACCGACCCGGATCGTTGGATCATGCGTTGCATGTGATTCCCATAGAACCTCAACTGTATTACCCACTAATTGTTGCAAGGCTTCAGTCTTGAGTTTTTTCGCTATTAGATGCATATCACGACTTCTCTCTTTTTTAATAGCTTTGCTCAGTTGGCCGGGTAATCTTGCTGCCTTGGTCCCTTGCCGTTGTGAATAGGTAAATATATGCATATGACCAAAACCGACTTTTTGTACAAATTCGATCGATTGCTGCCATTCCTGATCGGTTTCACCGGGGAATCCGACAATTAAATCCGTAGTGATATTAAAAAGTGGATTAACATCCCTGGCCTTTTCAACGATGGCTTCATATTCTGCCGTTTTACAACGACGAGCCATACGCCTCAGCACCGAGTCAGAGCCACTTTGCAAGGGTAGGTGCATATGCGGCATCAAACGTGAGTCTTTGAACAAATCAAAAAAATTATCGGGTAAATCCCAGGGCTCTACCGAAGCCAGTCGAATTCGAGGGATATCAGTTTTATTCAAGATCTCACTAAGCAATTCATAAAGATTGCTACCGATATCACTTCCATAACCCCCAACATGCACACCGGTAATAACCACTTCTTGTACTCCTTGTTCATATTGGCGATTGATATCTTGAATAATATCCTTTTGCAAACGACTCTGCTCTTCGCCGCGTGCTACCGTCACAATACAAAAAGTGCAACGATAACGACACCCATCCTGAACTTTAATAAAGGCGCGATGCCTTCCCCGATCAAACAGGCTATGCTGATCTATCGATTGATTGGATGGATCTGTTATAGAAAATTTTTCCGTGACTAATTCAACCAACTGATCCTTTTTCTGATTAGGGATTACTAAATCCACACCGAGTTTTTTTTCAACTTGCTGTTGCTGCAAAGTCGCATAGCAACCAGTAACGACCAATTGAGAGTGTGGATTTGCTTGTTGAATACGATTGATGAGATTACGCGATTTACGATCAGCTTCCGAGGTCACTGAACACGAATTAAAAATAATCAGGTCCGCTTTATCACTATCATTCGTCAGCTCATGACCTTTTAATAAAAACTCGTTCGACCAGTTTTCTAACTCTGCTTCGTTTAATCGACAACCCAGCGCCTTAAAGTTAATCTTCAATGTATCTTCCGTTTTGGAAAAACGTGCAGTCTATGCAAAATAGCTTTCATGCACAAACTCATGACATAAAAAAACCCGGCCTAAGCCGGGTTCAAAACCTTTGTTTTTCTTATTAGTAACTGTTACTTGCGAAGCGCAGGCCCATTAGCTTCCAAACCTTTCGACATATAAGTCAAAAAGTATTCCAGTGCCTTGTATTCTTCACTTTGTGGCTTGTAAGCAGCTGCTCTAACCTGCTTGTTACAACCACCAAAACGGCGATGAGGCGTACCCAGACCTTGCCACTTCAAACGATAAACCGGAAAGTGTGTTAAATGCCCCAGTGCAGGAGATAACTGATCCGAACGGGCAAACATACCAGAGTTATACATGTGACAATCGGCACAAGACAAGTTTAATTGACCACGCTTCATATACCAATGCTTCTTGCCTTTTTCATATAATGCCAAAGCACGTTCATCATTTGGTATTTCAGTATCGAACTTTTCCCCTCTGGAAGTGTAGGCAATATAAGCCGTCAAATTGGCAATGGGCCCCTTATTGTATTTCAGGGGTTTTTCTCCATTGGCTTTACGACACTTATTGATTTCCTCTTCCAAAGTTTTCAGGGTACCGCTCTCTTTATCAAAATGGGGGTACATTGCTCGAGTGCCGATACCACCCTTTGGCAAGCAATCCGCATAGGTCTTACCGTTGGCAAAAGGTGTGTTAAACATCTCTTCACCTTTCTCGATAAATTCCTCGTAAGGAGGAAATTCTTCTTGGTTTTCCCATTGTTCACGAAAATCCTTATTAAGCGAGTAGATACCATTGATATAATCTTCCTTGGGTACATCAGGAAACTTTTCATAGTAGTAATTACGAAAAGCTTTCAGATCCTCCTGTGGGGTGGTGGCGCTGACGATTATAGGAGTTGTCAGACCTACCACGAGTGCAGCTGAGACTGCAAAAACAAACTTACGCATAATGTTCTGCCTTTATAAGATTTAGATTGATTATCAAAGGAATTACTTGACCTTGGCCGTGACCGCGTCCGAGTTGCCTTTGTTATCCACCCATGACAGGGTCAGATCATCACCCTTGGCACCCTTGTACTTGAACGACAGGTAGGGATTCTTCGAGATCGCCCCACCCCAGACCGCATCCATGACCGTGGTGTCTCCGGACTTGGCCATCACTTCCTGGATATGATGCGCCGGGATCAGCTTACCCGTCTTCTTGTCTTTGCGTAATCCCGTTTCCATCGGGTGATTCATCAGTGCCTTCACGGTCACGATACCGTTCTTTGCTTTTGCTCTAATCTTGATTGATTTTGCCATTGTTCTGTCTCCTCTATTAACCGCCACAACCACCAATGGTGACTTTCACTTCTTTCTTGTTGGCATACAGCTTGCCACCAGATTTCACCACCGCCAGCACGTTGCCGGTCTTACCCATCTTGATACGCGTGGATACGAATGGTTCCGCTCCTTGCAGGTTAAAAGAACCCACCAACGGTGAATTGTTGGAATCCGCCAGGATAGTGATGGATTCCGCCGCCATACCCGTGGAGATGGTCACCGGAACCACGGAGCCGTTTTCGGCAATGTCCGGGGCCTTGATCTTGATGTCGCCGGAGTCTTCAAAACTGGAAGAACCCACCGCACCACTCAGCGCTCCCGCGGTATCTTTCGCTTCAAAGGCGCCTTTGGGATACGCGGCCAGTACCTGGCCCGGGGTTAACAGGCCGGCTGAGGCCGCCACGCCAACGGCACTCACCGCCAGGGTTCTTTTTAATAATGTTCTACGATTCATGTGTTGCTCCTCAAAGTGAATGAATGAATTCTGTAACCAGATCGACCTGCTTATCGGTCAATATGCCATGCTTTCCAAATGGAGGCATAGAACTATTGGGATTATTGGCAGTCGAGTCATAGATTTGAGCTCTTAATTTTGACTTGTCTGGAAAACGAGCCTTCATTGCGATCAGGGGTGGTCCGATGTTACCGGCAGCTTGGCCACCCGCAATCGAATGACAGGACAGGCAGTTACCGAGTTTACGATCAAAAGCAAGTTTTTTACCTTCAGCGATCATATCACCGTGTCCAGCAGATAGCGCGGCAGGTGATGCAAGTACAGAAAGAAGAGCCGCGACGGAAGCCGCAGTGGATATCAAGCGAATCTTCATCCGCATTACCTCCTCAGGATTGTTTACCCAATGACTGGGTTTAAGTTAAGTTTAATATTTATATCATAGCCAGAAGGCCGATGTCGGGTAAGAATACCGATTACCATAACAATATCAAGTCTTTATAGTTAAAATTTAAGCTTTTAACTAATCACTATAAATTATCTACACAGACCCTTAGCTAACGACGCACATTTATTTAATTTTATTCATTTTTTCTTTGACACGGGTCTCTTCTGCTGCAGTAAACTGATTGTTATCAATAAGAGTCTGAAACTGTTTCTTTGCACGATCATAATTACCGCTGTACCAATGATAATTTGCCTCTGCGAGTTGCCGGGCGCTTGGATTATTCGTTTTTTGGTACAAATTCACTTTTAACCGATGAAATAGCGCCTTATTCTCATGATTCAGCGCCAACTTTTCCAACCATTCAAGCACTTCATCATAATTTTCTAATTTCAATAAGACGGTCACTAGCTCTGCTCCGATGGCAAAGTCATCCGGGTAAAGTAATAGAAGAGATCGGTAAATTTCCGCAGCGGCTTCTAAACGATTTTGATATTGCCGGTTTTCCGCCAAAGCATATTGGTACCAGACGCTATCCGGGTCCTCATCAATAAGAAGCCCCAACCTTTTTTCGGCTGTTTCATAATCCCCATTTCGGATTAATTGTAGTACCTGATAAAAACGAGATTGTGTGGCAAGGGTGTTACTGGGACCAGATACATGGGCCAGATAGGCCTTAAACTGATCAAAACGACGTGAGCGCAGCCGCTTTTTTTTAGCCGTGCGTAACCGGGATTCGATTTCTGCGATACGATTAGTGTTGACTGGATGACTGCGAATATACTCAATTCCGGCGAGCTCTCCTGCTTGTTCTCGAGCCTGTAACAGACGCAGAAAGGTAACCATAGCTTTCGGGTCATAATTGGATTCATCGAGTAAATTGAATCCAATTCGATCCGCTTCGTATTCATTGGCACGAGTGAAATTAAGCATAGTCTGCCCACTTCCTGCTGCACTGGAAAATACCAAAGCGCTGGCCAGATCAGAATTTTGCCCTCCAATTAAGAGTGCAGCCAAAAGGGAAATCATCCCGGCCATATTAACTTCCTGGGCTTTTTCCAACATTTGCATACCATGCATCAGTTCAACATGTGCAATCTCGTGTGCAAGGACCGAGGCAACTTCATCCTCAGTGCGTGACATCATGATTAAACCTACATTTACACCAATATAACCACCCGGTGTAGCAAAGGCATTCACAGAATTATCCTTGACCAAATAGAACGTGTAATCACGTAAACGGATATCCAGTGCCGATAATAGAGATTCGCCAATGTCGGATAAGTAACGGGTTAATAAAGGATGTTCTATCACATAGCCCCTTTCCTTGAGCTTGAGGTAGAGCCCACGGCCAATCTCATCCTCTTTCTGAAGGTTCAATCTTGCATCTTCACCCAGTAAAGGTAAGTCACGGCTTGCATAACTCGCATTCAACAAAAGACTTATCAACAAACAAGTTAAAACACGAATTGGGTTCAGCATAGGTTTTTATTCACACCAAGATGAAAAATAGAAACAATAAAACGCGGGGGTTGAACTTGATTAAAATCAAATATTAGAGTATTCTAATACGATTTTTCGAGCACAGATCAAAACCCATGTTTCCCATCAAAGAAATCAATGTTACCGATTTGTCAGACAAGTTTGAACAAAGCGATGACAATATTGAACTTATTGACATAAGAACACCCGCTGAGGTTTCGCGAGGAGTGATACCTCATGCTAAAACACTGCCGATGCACTTGATCCCTCTTAAACTGGATTATTTTTCAAATACCGATAAAGAATTTGTTATTTACTGCAGAACGGGAAGTCGGTCGGCTCAGGCATGCATGTTTCTGAATCAGCAAGGTATCAGCAATGTCGCGAACTTACGTGGTGGAATTATGAGTTGGGCACAACAGGGCTTGAATATTGAACAGACACCAGAGGGTAACCTGGTTTAATTGAAATTGTATAAAAGTGAATTAATTGGACAGAATTCTTGCCTTTTAATAAGCATTAGCTTATAAAGGCGCGTCCATTTATTCGGTGGCAGAGATAAGTTCTGCCGTAATACATTAATCAACTTAGTTTAAGGAGATATCAAATGGCAGATTTCGACCGTGAATTAGATGCTTCAGGATTAAATTGCCCACTTCCGATTTTACGCGCAAAGAAAACTCTGGCTGATATGGAATCTGGACAGGTTCTTCATATTATTGCCACTGACCCCGGTTCAGTTAAAGATTTTGAAGCTTTTGCCAAACAAACTGGCAATGAGCTTATGTCTTCAGGCGAAGAAGGCGGTAAATTTACTTTCATGATGAAGAAATCATAAGTCATCCTGGTTAACGCTCAACAATGAGGTGCACAAATGACTGAGAAAAAACTGGCCATCATAGCCACTAAAGGTACGCTAGACTGGGCATATCCTCCTTTTATTCTAGCTTCTACAGCCGCTGCACTGGGCTACGAAACAGAAATTTTCTTCACATTTTATGGGCTTCAATTACTCAAGAAAGACCTTAACTTACAGGTCAGCTCACTGGGTAATCCCGGAATGCCTATGCCCATGCCTGTTCCAGTACTTTTACAGGCACTACCCGGCATGCAAAGCATGATGACCATGATGATGAAACAGAAAATGAAATCCAAAGGTGTTGCCAGCCTCGAGGAACTTCGCGATTTATGTCAGGAAGCTGAAGTCAGACTGGTGGCCTGTCAGATGACTGTTGATCTGTTTGAAATGGATACCAAAGAATTTGTAGAAGGTGTCGAATATGGTGGCGCTGCCACATTCTTTGAATTTGCCGGTGAATCTGACATTTGCCTGTATATCTAGTTCCACATTGGTTCATTAAGTCAGAAGCCGCTTAAAAGCGGCTTTTTTTTTATTACCTTGATTTATTCATGGGGATTCCCAAAAAAAACCAGATCGTTTCATAAGGTTGTCAAACATCCATTAATGAATCGTGGTTAATTTTACTTTTATTTAATGGAAAATCATCAAGTTCTATTGCTTTTTAAGGCTTTTAGGATGCATTCAAATTCTAACCGTAATACAATTTTCGGTTCGGAATTAAGTTTTTAGTTTTAACATCAACGGGAGAATACGGTGGAATTATCCGGTTCTGAAATCATTGTTCAATTTCTTAAAGACGAAGGCGTAGAGTACGTATTCGGTTATCCTGGCGGAGCCGTTTTACATATCTATGATGCCATTCACCAACAGGACGATGTAAAACACATACTGGTGCGCCATGAACAGGGGGCCACTCATGCAGCCGACGGATATGCAAGGGCTACGGGAAAACCGGGTGTTGTATTGGTCACCTCCGGGCCAGGCGCCACGAATGCGATCACCGGCATTGCAACCGCCTACATGGATTCAGCACCCATGATCGTTTTATCTGGGCAGGTACCCAGTGGTATGATCGGTAGTGATGCCTTTCAGGAAGTCGATGCAATTGGCTGCACCCGCCCCTGTGTCAAACATAACTTTCTAGTCAAAGACATTAATGATCTGGCTATTACACTGAAAAAAGCTTTTTATGTTGCGACTTCAGGGCGCCCCGGTCCCGTTCTGGTAGACATTCCGAAAGATATCACAGCGCCACAGATTAAGATCCCGTATCAGTATCCTGAATCCATCAATATGCGCTCTTACAATCCTACAGTAAAAGGGCATCCCCGCCAGATTAAAAAAGCGGTGGAATTATTACTATCGGCCAAGCGGCCCATGATGTACAGCGGCGGCGGTGTCATCCTGGGTGATGCTGCTCAAGAGTTACGCACCTTGACGCGTCAATTAGGCTTTCCCATCACTCAGACCTTGATGGGATTAGGCGCGTACCCCGCTCCCGATCCTCAAAACGTGGGTATGCTGGGCATGCATGGCACTTATGAAGCCAACATGGCCATGCATGAGTGTGATGTTCTGTTTGCGATAGGTGCCCGCTTCGATGATCGCATTACCGGAGATACCAGTAAATTCTGTCCTCATGCAAAAATTATTCATATAGACATAGACCCAGCGTCGATTTCGAAAAACATCAATGTTGATATTCCTATTGTAGGTGAAGTCAAAAAAGTACTGTCAGACATGGCTCAAATCATCACGGACAGCCATCAAAAACCTGACCAAGAAGCCCTGGCAAAATGGTGGGGGAAAATTAAAAACTGGCAGGCCCAGGATTGCCTTGCCTATGATCGCGATAGCCAACACATCAAACCCCAAAGCGTGATTGAAACACTATATGAAGTCACCCATGGTGATGCCTTCGTAACCTCTGATGTCGGTCAGCACCAGATGTTTGCGGCACAGTTTTATCCATTCAATGAGCCACGACGTTGGATTAATTCTGGCGGTCTGGGCACCATGGGGTTTGGTTTGCCCTCGGCCATGGGAGTAAAACTTGCTTTTCCCGATGCTGACGTGGCTTGTGTAACCGGTGAAGGAAGTATACAGATGTGTATTCAGGAACTTTCTACCTGTCTACAATATGATCTTCCTGTGAAGATCGTTAATCTGAATAATCGTTACCTTGGGATGGTTCGCCAATGGCAGGAATTCTTTTATGAGAAACGTTATTCTCATTCCTATATGGATGCCCTACCAGACTTCGTTAAATTGACTGAAAGTTATGGTCATGTCGGTATTCGAGTGGAAAATCCGGCAGATTTGAAGTCCGCAATGGAAGAAGCCTTTGCCATGAAAGATCGCCTGGTATTTTTAGATGTTATTACTGATCAAACTGAAAATGTCTATCCCATGATTCAGGCAGGGGCCGCTCACAACCAGATGGAAATTTCACCTGATCATCAGAAACGTCAGAATTCGATCAATCCTGAAGGAGAACTGGCCTGATGCGACATATTATCTCCTTACTGGTAGAAAATGAATCAGGGGCCTTATCGCGGATTGCCGGGCTGTTCTCCGCACGTGGATACAACATAGAATCCCTGACCGTGGCGACCACCGAAGATCCCACACTCTCGCGCATGACCATTGTCACCCTGGGTTCGGATAAAATTATCGAACAGATCACGAAGCAGTTAAACAAATTGATCGACGTGGTCAAATTACAAGACATGACCGACAAGGATCATATTGAACGTGAAATGATGTTCGTCAAAGTGCGTGCTGAAGGGGAATCCAGGCGCTCGGAAATCCAACGTGTATCCGACATCTTCAGGGCCCGCATTATCGATGTTACCGACACCACTTATTGTATCGAACTGACCGGTTCCAGCCGCAAATTGGATGCTTACATTAAGACACTGCATGAAGGTGATGTAATCGAGGTCGTCCGTTCAGGCTCGATGGGCATCACCCGCGGTGAAAAATCTCTTTCTCTATAAACTCACAATAAGTTCAAGAGGGCTTACATGAAAATCTATTACGATAAAGATTGCGATCTATCTATTATTCAGGGCAAAAAAGTGACGATCATCGGTTATGGCTCACAGGGGCATGCCCATGCCAATAACCTTAAAGATTCTGGCGTTGACGTAACGGTAGCTTTACGTGAAGGTTCCGCTTCTGCAAAAAAAGCAACCGATGCCGGCCTTGCGGTTATGAATACCGCAGAAGCCGTTAAGCAAGCGGATCTCGTCATGGTTCTGACACCTGATGAGTTCCAGTCTCAACTCTATAAAAATGATATCGAACCCCATCTCAAGCAAGGCGCCACTCTGGCGTTTGCGCATGGATTTAGTATTCACTATAACCAGATCGTACCCAGGGCGGATCTCGACGTAATTATGATTGCACCCAAGGCACCCGGTCATACCGTACGCTCCGAATTTATTCGCGGGGGTGGTATCCCTGACTTGATAGCGATATTCCAGGATGCTTCAGGAACCGCCAAAGACGTAGCCCTGTCTTACGCTTCCGGCGTGGGTGGTGGTCGCACAGGTATTATCGAAACCACATTCAAAGATGAAACTGAAACTGATTTATTTGGTGAGCAGGCAGTGCTTTGTGGTGGAACCGTAGAATTAGTCAAGGCAGGTTTTGAAACACTCGTTGAAGCAGGTTATGCCCCGGAGATGGCTTACTTTGAATGTTTGCATGAACTGAAATTGATTGTTGATTTGATGTATGAGGGCGGAATTGCCAACATGAATTATTCTATATCAAACAATGCGGAATATGGTGAATACGTGACCGGCCCTCGCGTGATCAATGACGAAAGTCGTTGGGCTATGCGAGAGGCCCTGGAAAATATTCAAAATGGTAACTATGCCAAAAAGTTTATCACCGAAGGTCAAACCAACTATCCTGAAATGACTGCGTGGCGTAGAAACAATGCAGCTCACCCAATTGAACAGGTGGGTGCAAAATTACGCTCGATGATGCCCTGGATTACCGAGAATGCATTGGTCGACAAAGACAAGAACTGATCAATAATTGACTTTGGCACTGGCACAGGTTTCCGACCTGTGCCAGACTCTCTTTCATGCCACAGCATACCAACCCATCTTCTCCCAAAACTAGAAAACAAAAAATGCGGCGGGGTATTTTTTTATTACCCAACCTGTTTACCACGGGTGCTTTATTTGCAGGTTTTTATGCCATCATCGCGGGCATGAAAGGACAGTTTGAATTGGCTGCTATCGCTATTTTTCTAGCCATGCTACTCGACGGTCTCGATGGACGTGTCGCGCGTTTAACCAACACCCAATCCGCCTTCGGGGCTGAATACGACAGCCTATCAGATATGGCTTCATTCGGATTGGCGCCTGCATTGGTGGTTTACCAATGGTCACTGGTTTTCATGGCCGATTTGGGCCCAGCCTGGGGAAAACTTGGCTGGTTAGCCGCATTTATCTACTCGGCATCAGCAGCCTTGAGATTAGCCCGGTTTAATACACAAATAGGCACAACAGATAAACGTTTCTTTCAGGGTTTACCCAGTCCGGCAGCCGCCGCCGTATTAGTCGGTGCTGTTTGGGTTTGTGAAACCTACCAGATCAGCGGTCAGGATATTATGCTCCCCGCTTTTTTACTGACTCTGATTACTGGGTTGTTAATGGTCTCCAAGTTTGCCTATTTTAGCTTTAAGGATCTTGACCTAAAAAAACGTGTACCTTTCATAACAGTTTTAATAGTAATGCTGGTATTTGTGCTGGTTTCGATCGAAACACCCACGGCACTCTTTCTGATTTTCTTTTCATATTTAATTTCGGGGCCCTTATTTGCCATTTTTCGCTGGCTGCGTAAACGCAGACTTAAAGCCCTAAAACAGGAGGGTGAAAGCCAGTGAAGTCAATAAAATTCACTTGGCATAACTCTTGGACTTCGCTATATTCATTATATGAATGCCTCCCCAAGACAAGCCGTTAGTTATCGCCAGAGTTCGCAACTGGTATTGCTGCGTATGTCTTTCCTATCTTTACTTTTGAACCTGCTCCTTCTGCCGTAAGGCAGACTAATTAAACCTGGCGAGGTCGAAGTACGCGCATAAATACATTCATAATCAATTACTCAGAGTAAAAAACATGAGCAAAGATAGATTAATTATATTTGACACCACGTTACGCGATGGCGAACAAAGTCCAGGCGCTTCGATGACTGCGGATGAAAAGGTTCGTATCGCCAAAGCGTTGGAACAAATGAAAGTTGACGTCATCGAAGCGGGTTTCCCTATAGCTTCCAATGGTGACTTCGAAGCTGTTAAATCCGTATCAGCCGCAGTCAAAGACAGTACCATTTGTGGTCTGGCCCGCGCTAAACAAATTGATATCGACCGAGCCGGTGAAGCGATAAAACCGGCCAATTCGGGACGTATTCATACTTTTATTGCCACTTCCCCGATTCACATGGAACAAAAGTTGCGGCTGACTCCTGATCAGGTTGTAGAGCAAGCGGTTGCGGCCGTGCGCATGGCAAAAAAATACACCAATGATATCGAGTTTTCACCCGAGGATGCGGGCCGCTCTGAACCAGACTTTCTGTGTCGCATTATCGAAGCCGTCATCAAGGAAGGGGCGACTACGATCAATATTCCGGACACCGTTGGTTATAACATCCCGCACCAGTTCGGCGACTTGATAAAAACGCTGATAGAACGTATTCCTAATTCTGATCAGGCTATCTTTTCAGTACACTGTCATAACGATCTTGGGCTGGCCGTGGCCAATTCACTGTCTTCAGTTTTAAATGGTGCCCGGCAAGTTGAATGCACAATCAATGGCCTTGGAGAACGGGCGGGTAATGCGTCACTGGAAGAAGTGGTCATGGCCGTGCGCACGCGCCAAGATGTTTTCGGATGCGATACTCAGCTGGACACTTCCCAGATCATGAACTGTTCTCGGCTGGTTTCGGGTATTACCGGTTTTGCGGTACAACCCAATAAGGCGATTGTGGGGGCCAATGCATTTGCGCATGAATCCGGTATTCATCAGGATGGTGTTTTAAAGTCGCGTGAGACCTATGAAATCATGCGTGCTCAGGATGTGGGTTGGTCAACCAATAAAATTGTATTGGGTAAACATTCCGGTCGTAATGCATTTAAAACCCGCATGGCAGAATTAAATATCGAATTTTCTTCGGAGGAAGAACTTAACGAAGTATTTGCCAACTTTAAAACCCTGGCGGACAAGAAACATGAAATTTTTGATGAGGACTTGCAGGCATTGGTCACCGAATCAAGCAGTGACCTGATGAATGAACCCATCAAACTGGTCAGCCTGTCGGTATGTAGCGAGACCGGGGAAACTCCAAATGCGCATATAACATTGAACGTTGATGGCGCGGAGAAAAAAGCGACTTGTCTGGGTAGCGGCCCCGTTGATGCTTCGTTCCAAGCCATTGAGAGTATCATTAATTCGGGTGTTGAACTGCAACTCTATTCGGTCAACAACATTACCACGGGGACCGATTCCCAAGGAGAGGTTACCGTCCGTGTGCAAAGTAATGGACATATCATCAATGGACATGGTGCTGATACTGATATTGTCATTGCCTCTGCCAAAGCCTACGTGAATGCAATGAACAAGGTTATAGCCAGCGAAAAACGCACTCATCCTCAACGTGGAGACGTCTAAACTTAAGTGCCTGCATTACCATGCTAACGTCTCGCCAAAAACATTGTCTTCAGGGTATGGGGATATCCCTCTGGCAATCCCGACCGGCCGGTGATTTATCATCGGCCGCAGTCATGGCTAAAGAAGTACAAACGGCCTACACTGATCAGCAAGACAGTTTTGAACACATTACTACCGCGACCCAAAGTACACCCGCTGACCTCCAACCTGATCACAACCCAAAACAACCCGCAAAAACCTACGACCTCTCAAATTGGACAGGATTAACCCAGTCCATCGAGGATTGCCAGAACTGTACTTTGGCTCAATCCTGTACTCGAAAAGTACCCGGTAAGGGCTATCAGGAGGCGGATCTAATGATTATCGGCGAAGCACCAGGACACGAAGAGGATCTTCAGGGCAGACCCTTTGTGGGAAGAGCGGGTCAAGTCCTCGACAAGATGTTAATGGCTATCGAGATTGATCCCCAACAGGTTTACGTAACCAATATCCTGAAGTGTCGCCCACCGCAAAATCGTGACCCTCAGACCCACGAGGTTCATGCCTGTTCCTCCTTCTTAAAGGCGCAGATTGATCTGGTGAACCCTAAGGTGATTTTTTCTGTAGGCCGGATATCCGCTCAAAATTTATTACAGGATACTAGCCCGGTCGGTCGTTTGAGAGGAGAGCAGTACCATTTACCCGGCACGGATATTCCCTTGCTGGTGACTTACCATCCTGCTTACTTATTAAGAAATCCCATAGAAAAAGCCAAGGTTTGGGAAGATCTCAAAAAGCTCAGACGTCTTATTGAACATGCAGCAGATTGATTTTCGCAGAATGCATCCGACCGACATTCCAACGGTGATGCAAATCGAAGAGAGCATTTATGAGTTTCCCTGGACTAAGGGTATTTTTACCGATTGTATCCGTGTGGGTTATGACTGCTGGGTTGCCACTTTGGAAGATATGATCATTGCCTATGGCGTCCTATCCAGTGCCGCTCAAGAAAGCCATGTTTTAAACCTAGCCACCCGTCATACCCACCAGCATCAGGGCATAGGTCGGCAGTTTCTCCATCATTTGATCGATATCGCTCGATTAAAATCATCAGAAATCGTGTTACTAGAAGTCCGTCCCAGTAACCAGGCTGCAATTAAACTGTATGAGTCGACAGGTTTTAATGAAATTGGTTGCAGAAAGGCTTATTATCCCGCACCCAATGGCAAAGAGGATGCATTGATCTTTGCCCTGCAACTTTAATAGAAAAATCTTAGACCCTTTTTAATGACGAATTCCGAAGAAATGTTACGACGTCGCACCTTTGCGATTATTTCCCATCCAGATGCTGGAAAAACCACGGTAACAGAGAAATTATTATTATTTGGTAAAGCCATCCAATTGGCCGGAACAGTAAAAGGACGAAAGGCAGCACGACACGCTACTTCCGATTGGATGGAAATGGAAAAACAACGCGGCATTTCCATCACTTCCTCTGTCATGCAGTTCCCTTACAAGGAACGCATTGTCAATTTGCTGGACACCCCTGGTCACGAAGATTTTTCTGAGGATACTTACCGGACACTCACGGCAGTAGATTCGGCTCTGATGGTCATAGACTGTGCCAAGGGTGTTGAAGAACGGACTATTAAACTGATGGAAGTGTGTCGTTTACGTGATACTCCTATCATGACTTTCATTAACAAGCTGGATCGTGAAGGTCGTGATCCGATTGATCTTATGGATGAAGTCGAAGATATTCTGAAAATTCAATGTGCACCCATCACATGGCCCATCGGCATGGGAAAAAACCTAAAGGGTGTCTTTCATTTACACCATGATTCAGTACATCTTTTTTCGGCAAGTGATGCGGATAAAGTTTCTTCAGGAGAAGTGATTCAGGGCCTGGACAATCCACGTCTGGATGAAGTACTTGGGCCTATGGCCGAGGAGTTTCGCGAAGAAATTGAACTGGTTCGAGGCGCTTCACATGAATTTGATCTTGAGGCTTACCTGAAAGGTGAGTTAAGCCCAGTCTTTTTTGGTTCCGCCATTAATAATTTTGGCATGGCAGAATTACTTGATGCCTTCGTTGAATATGCCCCGGCACCGATGGCTCGAGCCACCCAAACCCGGACCGTGGAACCGGACGAAGAAAAATTAACCGGGTTTGTTTTCAAAATTCAGGCCAATATGGACAAGCAGCATCGTGACCGTATCGCGTTCATGCGTCTGTGTTCCGGTAAATATGAAAAAGGCATGAAAGTGCGTCATGTTAGGCTTGATCGTGATATGAAAATCCCCGACGCCTTAACCTTTATGGCTGATGACCGTGGACACGTGGAAGAAGCTTACACGGGTGATATTATTGGTATCCATA
>JASJBW010000077.1 GCA_030066315.1 Gammaproteobacteria bacterium | reverse complement strand
GAAGCCATGTTGATACCCATGTTTGTGGTCATAGGTATCTGGGGTGGATCTAACCGAATTTACGCCACACTCAAGTTTTTCCTGTATACCTTTATTGGTTCAGTGCTGATGTTGGTGGCATTGATTTACATGTATACCCAGTCAGGCAGTTTTGCGATCCTGGATATGCATCTGTTACCACTCAACCTGACTGAACAGATATTAATCTTCCTGGCTTTTCTGATTGCATTTGCCGTCAAGGTTCCCATGTGGCCCGTGCATACCTGGTTGCCAGATGCTCACGTGGAAGCACCTACGGGTGGGTCCGTCATTCTGGCCGCAATCATGCTTAAAATTGGTGGGTACGGTTTTCTGCGGTTTAGCTTACCCATTACTCCGGATGCATCAGCTGAGTTGGATTGGTTGATACTGACGATGTCTTTAACTGCGGTGGTGTATATAGGCTTTGTAGCCCTGGTGCAGCAGGACATGAAAAAACTCATTGCCTATTCCTCTATCGCACATATGGGTTTTGTGACTCTCGGCTTTTTTATCATTTTTAGAATTGCTTCTTCTGGTGATAGTCAGGGTGCAGCACTGGCGCTTGAAGGGGGTATGGTACAGATGGTATCGCACGGATTTATTTCCGGTGCAATGTTCCTCTGCGTGGGAGTGATGTATGACCGCATGCATAGCCGTCAGATCTCTGACTATGGCGGGGTAGTGAATACGATGCCCTGGTTTGCAGCCTTTATGGTCTTATTTGCAATGTCAAATGCAGGCTTGCCAGGCACTTCGGGTTTCGTTGGTGAATTCATGGTCATACTGGCCAGTTTTAAAGCCAGTTTCTGGATTGCATTTTTGGCAGCGACAACCCTCATTTTGGGTGCGGCCTATACCCTGTGGATGGTCAAGCGCGTGATATTTGGTGACGTGGCCAATGATAATGTGAAGGCCTTAACCGATATCAATAAGCGTGAATTTTTTATCCTGTCCTTGTTGGCCATAGCTGTGCTGGTATTGGGTTTATGGCCCGATCCTCTGGTGGATGTCATGCATCCTACAATTAATAACCTGTTACAACACGTCAATATCTCAAAACTTTAGGCAAGCACTCATGACCCCATTCATTCAACCCAATTTATTACCGGCATTACCTGAGATCGTATTGCTGACAATGGCTTGTGTGGTCTTGGTCGTGGATTTATTTCTGCCGCAGGAAAAACGGGGATTCACCCTGTTGTTGTCATTATTGACATTGGTCTTGGTGGCTATTGCAACGGTTTACGTAGCCCCGGAAAATACCATCTCTACTTTTGCGGGTACGTTTGTGCTCGATCAGCTGGCAGTTACCCTCAAACTGGCGGTTTACCTGGTGACTTTTCTGGTTTTCATTTATTCGCGCGATTATTTGAAAGACCTGGATATTTATAAGGGTGAGTACTATGTGCTAGGCCTTTTTGCCTTGCTGGGTATGATGATCATGATTTCGGCTCATAGCTTCCTGCTGATTTACTTGGGGCTTGAGTTATTATCCCTGTCTCTGTATGCCATGATTGCTTTCAACCGTGATTCTTTTTCGGCATCGGAAGCAGCGATGAAATATTTTGTACTGGGTGCACTGGCCTCGGGATTGTTGCTCTACGGCATCTCAATCTTTTATGGTATTTCCGGAACGTTGGATATCACCACGCTGGCCGCAACGATTAAAGCCCAGGCAGCAGGTAATCCGGTATTGCTGGCCTTTGCCCTTACGTTTATTGTGGTAGGACTGTCTTTCAAGCTGGGTGCCGTACCGTTTCATATGTGGTTGCCTGATGTTTATCAGGGTTCCCCCACATCAGTAACCCTATTCATCGGAACAGCACCTAAAATTGCGGGTTTTGCCATGGCTATCAGGTTGCTGATTGATGGCTTGGCTGATTTACAGGTGGATTGGTCTCAGATGCTGATTGTCTTATCCGTAGCTTCGATGGCCATTGGTAATGTCATCGCGATTGCGCAGACCAACTTTAAAAGAATGCTGGCCTATTCAACCATTTCGCATGTCGGTTTTATCTTGATGGGATTATTGGCGGGAAATGCTGTAGGTTTATCCGCTGCAATGTTTTATACCATCACCTATGCAATTACTTCATCGGTCGCTTTTGCAGTATTGATGTTACTGAACCGGCAGGGTTTCGAAGCGGGTGAAATCTCTGATCTAAAAGGACTGAATGATCAAAATCCATGGTATGCAGCACTCCTGGCCATTGCGCTATTCTCCATGGCCGGGGTACCACCGACAGTTGGTTTCTATGCCAAATTAACGGTGATCAATGCAGTCATTCAGATTGACCTGGTCTGGCTGGCTATTGTGGCCGTATTGTTTTCTGTCGTCGGGTTATTTTATTATTTACGTGTGATTAAGGTCATGTATTTCGACAAAGCTGATGAAGAACAGTTGATTACCGTAAAGGAAGCCCTTGATGTGAAGATTCTTTTAAGTGCAAACAGCCTCAGTTTGATTCTGCTGGGTCTTTTTCCTTCCTTACTAATGGCTTGGTGTGTTGCCGCTTTTTCCTAATCGCCATTTAAAATTCCAATACTGCTTTGTGTGAAATAGTTCTCGAATTTTGAGATATAGACAGAGCCGTTCGCCATAATTTATTTTGGCTTTTTCTAAGTCCTTGTGAAGACGAATAATTTTTTCCATGGACGCCTGTCAAGTGAAAAATACCGCTTAACAAATTTTCTGTGAACTACGTCGCAATTAGCAAAATGAATCTACCGCAACTGTTAAACTCATACCATCTGATAAAGGCAAACCAGTCTAAAGACTGGGACGCAATACCACGGGTCTAAGGTGTTTTTTGCTAAGACGGCCGGGTTGCCAGAGCTGACTAGTGAGAGTACAGGGCTGGACGATAATATCAGAATCCGTTTTGTGCTCTTAATGCTTAAAACCATTCTGATTGTTCCAAACCTCTATATGTTTTTCCTACCCCCTTAGCCTTTCGGCGTCGGGTTTACAGCAAGTTATCAGATAAAAAAATTTAATGCGAGCAGCTGTAGGCTGCCCATCGGTTTCGTTTTGTCTTGAAAAAAATGTTCTTAAAGAAAGTTATGTATCGCAACATTATTCTATTGTTAATAGTTTCCGGAGTATTATCAGCTTGTGGGTCTTCAGGAGGCAGTTCAGAAGGATCCTCTAACTTAAAAAGTCCAAGTATAGAAATCACCAGTAATTTGAATAGCGTAATTTCAGGTGGTGATATAACCTTGAATTGGGCTACACAAAATGTTCATAGTTGTGTGGCAACCGGAGATTGGTCGGGCCCAAAAGGAATTACAGGCTCTGAGATCATTAATGCCCTGACCTCGGACAGCACTTTTTCTTTGACCTGCTCTGCTGAGGCTGGACTCATCAGTGATACTCATACCGTGACAGTTGATGTTCCAAATATTCCAACACTAACGCTTACAGCTAATCCAACGCATGTATTAATGAATGGCAGTACCACTCTCACCTGGTCTAGTACGGATGCGACTGATTGTGTAGCCTCTGGTGATTGGAATGGATCCAAACCAACATCAGGCTCTGAGACATTGACGGGTATTACGTCCGTGCAAAACTTATCACTGAATTGTTCCGGCCCCGGTGGTGTTGTCGAAGAAAACATAATTATCAGTATCGGTATCCCACCTGCACCAAGTATCAATCTTACGGCTTCTCCTGCAAACGTGGGATATGACGGGTCTGTTACGATAAGCTGGGATACAATCAATGCTGACAGCTGTGCAGCATCAGGTGATTGGTCAGGTAATCGAAGTATTTCTGGATCCCAAACTATCAATAATCTAACCAATGATAGTACCTTTCATCTTACCTGTAGCGGGCCCGGCGGCAATACATCTGAAGTTGCTGTCGTTACTGTAGCGGGGCCTCAGCAACCAACGGTGAACTTAACTGCCAGCCCTTCAAATATTGCTTATAATGGATCAACCACTTTAAGTTGGAACAGCGATAATGCAAACACATGCACTGCTTCGGGTGACTGGTCTGGAAGTAAATCAACATCAGGTTCTCAAACAATCAATGCTTTGACATTAGACAGTGATTTTATTTTGACTTGTTCTGGAGTAGGTGGTGATGCCGCAGATTCTGTAAATATCTCGGTGGCCCCTCCACCTGAACCCACAATAAACTTTTCTGCAAGTCCCACCACGGTCTCTCAAAATGGCTCAACAACTTTGACATGGAATGTGAGTCACGCAAACAGCTGCACAGCCTCTGGCGATTGGTCAGGGAATAAAAATACAACAGGGACAGAGTCAGTGAATGCTTTAGTGGCAGACAGTCAATTTGTTTTAAATTGTTCAGGTGATGGGGGATCATCAAGCCAAACCGTTAATATTACGGTTGTTTTAAACAATAATGGCACCGCGTTGTTATCCTGGACGCCACCTACTGAAAATACCGATGGTTCAACTTTGAATGACTTGGCCGGATATAAAATTTATTATGGAACGAGTTCAGGGAATTATTCGGAAACCATTACGATCAATGATCCCGGCTTAACCAGCTTTTTGGTAGAGAATCTAGCAACAGCAAATTGGTATTTTGTAATGACATCTTTCAATGATACGAACATTGAAAGCGCCTATTCAGCTGAAGTCTCCAAGGCTATTAATTAGTGTTGTTTTGAAGACATAGCACAGGCAGTTATTGCTTGCTCAGCAATAACTGCTGTTTTTCGACAATTTCGACCATGGTTTCCAGTCTCACAAGACGTTTATCCACGTCAATGATATGGGATTCGAGACGTTCAATATCCTTATTTAAACGTTTGACTTCATCGGTCAGTTTTAAGGTGTCGAGTAACAGGTCTTTCCATCCAGACATTATTTGACCCCCAGTTTTTGCAGTGTTTGTTCCAGTTTTATACGTGTTTGCTGGGTGTCTTTGATGGCTTCTTTCAGTCGAGCTGAAACCAGTTCCATCAGTTCGGTATCATCAGGTTCATTTCGGATGCTTTCAGGATCATAGGCTTCAACAGCAAGCCTGACAATCTGGGCGGAAGACGCGCCTGTTTTTTTGGCCAAACGGTCCACTTTAGATATTTGTTCATTCGACATCAGGTACTGTTTACGTACCAGGTTTTGACTTGCCATAAGCAGTTTTCAATACTTGTTCTAGATCTAAAAAATATACACAACTTTATACACATCAGCAAACTAATTCAGAATTAAGATTCGATCTGTATGCTCTAATCTTAGCTCTGGAAAATTACTTGTAATATACCTGTAACATCGCTAAAATCCTGCCTCCTTTGATGCGGGGTGGAGCAGCTTGGTAGCTCGTCGGGCTCATAACCCGAAGGTCGTTGGTTCAAATCCAGCCCCCGCTACCAAATTCAATAATTTGTGATTTTGTCTTAATATAAAGGCTTTATGATAAATTAGCGTTATCGGACCGGGATTTTCTTATTCGGTAAGTTGTAGTAAGTTATCGATGATTTCGGAATTGGATATTTAGCTAACGGTTGATTTCATAATAACCAGTTAGCGCTAGAAGGCCCTTTGAGGGCCTTTTTTATTGGTTTTAAATGGTTGGCTGGAAAGCATATGCAGGACCTGACAGCATTATTTCAACCGGTGGTAGAGTCAATGGGTTATGAGCTGGTTGGGGTCGAATTTCATGGTGGTGAACATCATGGCATTCTGCGCCTGTATATTGATCGAGAGAAAGGCATTACTGTTGATGATTGTGCTGCTGTCAGCCATCAAATATCAGCCTTGCTTGATGTAGAAGATCCCATTCCACAGGCATTTGATCTAGAGGTTTCTTCACCAGGTATTAATCGGCCTCTATTCAAACTTCCAGATTACGAGAGATTTAACGGATTAAAAGCCAAGATAAAATTGTCCGTGGCCCAGAATGGCCGAAAGAATTTTAGTGGTATTTTAATGGGTACAAAACAAGAAAATGTACTGATTAACGTGGATAATGAAATGTTTGAGCTGCCATTTCATGATATAGCAAAAGCCAATTTGGTGGGTCAGATTTAGGACATCAAATATAGTCACCTTAGAGAATAGCGATGGAAAATAAAGAGATTCTGTTAGTAGCTGATACCGTTTCCAATGAAAAGGGTGTTGATCGAGAGATAATTTTTGAAGCGATCGAAGCTGCCTTGGCATCAGCGACGCGTAAAAAACATCAAAAAGAGATTGGTGTACGGGTGGATATAGATCGTAAAACAGGTCATTACGATACCTTCAGAGTATGGGAAGTCATCGAGCCTGATGAGAATGGAATGGAATTTCCCCTCAGACAGATCACCCTCGAGGCCGCACAAATCGAAAACCCAGATATTCAGGTTGGAGAATTCATCGAGGAGCAAATTGATTCCGTCGAGTTTGGTCGCATTGCTGCTCAGACTGCAAAACAGGTTATTGTCCAGAAAGTCCGTGAAGCAGAGCGTCAAAAAGTTGTGGATGCTTACCAGGATCGCACAGGCACACTTGTCATGGGGCAGGTCAAGCGTGTGGAACGCGGGAACGTGTATGTAGATTTGGGTGAAAATGCAGAGGGGTTCATCCCTCGTGAAGAACTTATTCCTCGCGAATCGGTACGCCCCGGAGATCGGATACGGGGATATCTTTACAAAGTGGTTTCAGAATTGAGAGGCCCGCAACTGTTTATCAGTCGAACCGCACCTGAATTCTTGATTGAGTTATTCAAACTCGAAGTTCCCGAGGTAGGACAGGAATTAATAGAAATCTTGTCTGCAGCTCGTGATCCTGGATTACGTGCGAAAATTGCTGTTAAAAGTAATGACAGTCGAATGGACCCTGTCGGTGCCTGTGTGGGAATGCGTGGTTCCCGAGTGCAATCTGTATCCAATGAACTTGCCGGTGAACGTGTTGATATCATCCTCTGGGACGATAATCCTGCCCAATTCGTGGTTAATGCGATGTCTCCTGCTGAAGTATCTTCCATAGTGATTGATGAAGAAGCTAATTCCATGGATATTGCGGTACCCACAGACAAACTATCACAAGCCATTGGTCGAGGCGGCCAGAACATTAAGCTGGCCAGCCAATTAACCGGGTGGACTTTGAATGTCATGGATGAAGCTGAGGCAGAAGAAAAATCCGAAGTGGAGACCCGTAAACTTGCCCAGGTATTTATGGATCAACTCGATGTGGATGAAGAGGTCGCCATTATCCTGGTTCAGGAGGGATTATCTTCGGTGGATGAAGTCGCTTATGTACCGGCATCAGAATTACTCGAAATTGAGGAATTTGATGAAGAAATTGTTGAAGAGTTAAGGGGACGCGCCCGTGATGCCCTGTTGACCATGGCTATTGCCAGTGAAGAGCATGAAGAACCGGGTGAACCTCAAGAAGATCTTCTTACTATGGAATATATGACTGACGAACTGGCTGCTATTCTGGCCAGTAAGGGAATCGTATCAATGGAAGATCTTGCAGAACAGGCTGTTGATGATCTCGAAGAACTCGAGGGCATTGACCGTGAATTTGCCGGTAAGCTCATAATGAAGGCCCGCGAACCCTGGTTTGCTGAAGAAGCAGAGTAGTTTTTATTGAAACCAAGGCCAACGAAAGAGTAATCAAAGAATCAGGATCGAAAGCGATGTCAAATGTAAGCGCAAAACAGCTGTCAGAAGTCATAGGGGTTTCTGTCGACAAATTACTGGAACAATTACGCGATGCCGGTGTTGAAGTTAGCAGTGCCGACGACCCGATTTCTGACGATGATAAAATGAAGTTATTGGATTCTCTTCGTGCGAGTCATGGCAAGGATACGCAAAAAAGTGGACCCAAAAAAATCACCCTAAGACGTAAGAGTAAATCCGAGCTAAAGATATCAGGCAGTACGGGTAGAAATCCCACATCACGCTCCATTAATGTTGAGGTGAGGAAAAAACGAACCTATGTGCGTCGTAGTGATGTAGAAGCCGAAGAGGCTAAAAAGCAGGAAGAGATCGCTGCAGCTCGAGCACAAGAAGAGGCTCTTATCGCTCAGCAAAAAGCTGAACAGGAAGCCGCTAGAAAAGCAGAGCAAGAAAAAGAGGAACAGGCCCGACTCAAGGCTGAACAAGAACAACGTGAAAGGGAAGAGGAATTGGCGCGACAGGAAGCCGAAAAGCTTCGACTTGAGGAAGAGGAAAAAGCCAAACAAACAGCCGAAGAACCTGCGCCCATTACTCCACCTGATGTAGCGGCTGCTGAGTTGGCGGCCAAGCAGGCCGAAGACAAAGGACGACACGGTAAACCCAAAGCTAAACATGAAGATGAAAAACACACGCGTTATGGCCGCAAAGAATTACATGTAAAAGAGGGTGCGGATCACGTTCACCAGCGTAAGAGTAAGGGTAAAAAAGCGGGGGGTCGTGCTGCGCCAATCCCTGAAAATGTACATGCATTTGAAAAACCGACGGCACCTGTGGTGCGTAATGTTGATATACCCGAGGCTATTTCCGTATCTGATCTGGCGCAAAAAATGGCAGTTAAAGCCGGTGATGTGATCAAGGCCTTAATGCAAATGGGTACGATGGCGACGATCAACCAGGTGTTGGATCAGGATACCGCGATTCTAGTGGTTGAAGAAATGGGGCATAAGGCCACGGTCGCTAAGGAAGATAATATAGAAGAGGAACTTCTAAAGAGCACAGAGGGTAGTGAAGAACACCTGGCTCCCAGGCCTCCGGTAGTCACCATCATGGGTCATGTGGACCATGGTAAGACTTCTTTGTTAGATCATATTCGGAAAACTCGTGTAGCTTCCGGTGAAGCGGGTGGCATTACTCAACACATTGGTGCTTATCATGTTGAAACGGACCAAGGCATCATTACCTTTCTAGATACACCTGGCCACGCGGCTTTTTCCGCCATGCGCGCGCGGGGTGCTCAAGCAACAGACGTGGTGATTCTGGTGGTCGCTGCTGATGACGGTGTCATGCCGCAAACCAAAGAAGCGATTCAACACGCTAAAGCCGCCGAAGTGCCCTTGATTGTAGCAGTTAACAAAATCGATAAAGAAAATGCTGATCCAGACCGGGTTCGTAATGAACTAAGTGCTGAAGAAGTAATTCCTGAAGAGTGGGGTGGAGAGCATATGTTCGTCAATGTTTCTGCCCACACTGGAGAGGGTATTGATGCCCTATTGGAAGCAATCTTGTTGCAGGCAGAAGTCAAGGAACTTCAGGCCGGAGATCGTGGAATGGCCAAGGGGATTGTCGTAGAGGCTTCGCTCGACAAGGGTCGAGGTCCCGTGGCCACTGTATTGGTTCAATCGGGTGAGCTCAAGCAGGGACAAATATTACTCGCAGGTACTGAGTTTGGTCGGGTTCGAGCAATGTATGATGAATCCGCAACAATGATCAAGAAAGCGGGTCCCTCAATGCCGGTTGTGGTTCTGGGTCTTTCAGGGACACCCAATGCGGGTGATGAAGTGTTTGTTGTCGAAAACGAACGTCGTGCTCGTGAAATTGCTCAGACTCGTGAGACCAAAATTCGTGAATCACGCCTTGCTGCCCAGCAGAAAGCCAAGTTGCAAGGTATGTTTGATGCAATGGCAGAGGGAGAGGTCGCCGAACTGAATATTTTGGTGAAGTGTGATGTTCAAGGTTCTTCTGAAGCTTTAAATGATGCCCTGATGAAATTGTCCACCGACGAGGTGCGCGTCAAGTTGGTAGGAACCGGTGTGGGTGGTATCAATGAATCGGATATCAACTTGGCTGCAGCATCCGAAGCCCTGGTTATCGGTTTTAATGTTCGTGCTGATGCATCAGCCAAACGTATCGCGGGCGATTACGGAATTGAAATCCGCTACTACAGTGTTATCTATGATGTCATTGATGATGTTAAGGCGGCCATGGGTGGACTGTTATCACCTGAGACTCAAGAAAAAATTATCGGCTTGGCTGAGGTTAAAGATGTGTTCAAATCACCCAAGTTTGGCGCGGTTGCGGGTTCCATGGTTATAGAAGGTGTCGTCAAGCGTGGTCAGCCTATTCGCGTACTGCGGGATAACGTGGTGATCTATGAAGGTGAGCTGGAATCATTACGCCGCTTCAAGGATGACGTCGAAGAGGTCAGAAATGGTACTGAGTGTGGTATTGCCGTTAAGAATTACAACGATGTTAAACCCGGTGACCAGATCGAAGTCTTTGATCGTGTTGAAGTGGCCAGAACCATAGAATAACCGGTTAAAATTAGATTATTGTTTGTGTTCGACCAGAATGCCTAAAGATTATCCACGCAGTGAAAGATTGGCGTCACAGATCCATCGTGAATTGTCCTCGCTGATAAGTCATTCTTTAAAAGACCCAAGATTGGCAAGCCCCAGTATTTTGGATGTTCAACTGACTCGTGATTTATCACAAGCCCGTGTTTATTTCAGTGTGCTGAATGCTGAAGACAGTTTAAGTACGGCAGATGCCTTAAATCATGCCGCCGGTTTTTTGCAGCGCGAACTCGGTAAAGTGATTAAGTCGCGAACCACTCCCAAACTCAGCTTTATATTTGACGATACCGATATCCGTGGACGTAACATGGATGAACTTATTGATGCTGCCGTCTTCAAGGATAAGCAGAAGTCTAATCATCAATAATGGCACGACGTTCCCGCAAGCCTAAGGGATTTCGTGATATCAATGGAATTCTGTTGCTGAATAAACCCTTAGGTTTAAGTTCAAACAAGGCTCTGCAGGCAGCACGTAATATATTTAAGGCAAATAAGGCCGGTCATACTGGTAGTCTGGATCCGTTGGCTACCGGACTCTTACCGATTTGTTTTGGTGAGGCGACTAAATATTCCAGTTTTCTACTGGATTCAAGTAAATCTTATCGAGCGACCTGCAAACTCGGTATTACGACCACGACGGGTGATGCCGAAGGAGACATTCTCGAGCAAAAAACTGTTGATGTTAACAGGGCGCAAATAGAATCCGTGATTGCCCAATTCACCGGAAAAATTCAGCAAATACCTCCCATGCACTCAGCAGTCAAACACCAGGGAGAACGTTTGTATGTGCTCGCCAGAAAAGGGCTAGAAGTTGAACGTCAAAGTCGTGAAATAACCATTTACAATCTTGAGCTTCTATCCTTTGAGGATGATAGGGTTGATTTGGCCATTCATTGTTCTAAGGGTACTTATATTCGAACACTTGTCGAAGATATAGGTAAAACATTGGGCTGTGGAGCCTACCTGACCTCTCTACATCGCACGGGTGTACAGCCCTTTTGGGATGAAACCAGTTACACCCTAGACGACTTACGCGAGATCAGTCAGCAAGGACTTGAGGCATTGGATCAATGTCTATTACCCATTGAGCACATCTTGATGGATTGGCCTAAAATTGAGTTGGATTCAGACCTGACCTATTACCTGCTTCAGGGGCAACCCGTGCAAATTCCACAATCACCCACCAGTGGATATGTGCGTCTTATTGATGGGGAAAAAGGTTTCATCGGGTTAGGATTTATCCAGTCCGATGGTCGGATTGCTCCAAAACGAATGATGCGGGTCTAATCACCGAATTGACAGTCTGGATGGCCCCCTAAAGAGATTTATAAATCAGCCCAATTTAAAGGAAATTCTCTCAAAATAGACCATGGTGTCAGAAGCTATGAAATAGCTTGTTACCAAGGCCTCTCATAGGTAGAATACCCCCCTTTTTCGGGTCCTTAGAGGTTTTTGACAATGTCAATGTCTGCTGAACAGAAGCAAACAATTATTGCTGAGCATGCGCGCAGCGAGGGTGATACCGGTTCACCAGAAGTGCAGGTGGCACTTTTATCCCATCAAATCAGTCACTTGACTGAACATTTCAAACATCATATCCATGACCATCATTCTCGTCGTGGTCTCTTACGTATGGTTAATCAGCGCCGCAAGCTGCTGGATTACCTGAAATCCAAGAATCAGGATCGCTATAAGGATCTGATCGGTAAACTGGGTCTGCGTCGTTAGTCGCACCGAAACTAGGGGATGATTGTGAATCCAATTAAAAAGACATTTCAATATGGTGACCATACCGTCACATTAGAAACCGGAGAAATTGCACGTCAGGCTAGCGGTGCAGTTTTTGTAAACATGGACGATACCGTCGTATTCGTAACCTGCGTAGGTATGAAAGAAGCGACTCCCGGGCGTGATTTTTTCCCAATGACGGTCGATTACCAAGAAAAAACCTATGCGGCTGGTAAAATCCCAGGCGGTTTTTTTAAGCGCGAAGGTCGTCCCTCTGAAAAAGAAACCCTGACCTGTCGTCTGATTGACAGGCCTCTACGCCCATTATTTCCTAAGGGATTTGCTAACGAAGTTCAAATCGTGGCTAATGTGGTATCCATGAACAGCGATATCGATCCTGACATTCCCGCTCTGATCGGTGCATCTGCTGCTGTTTCTATCTCCGGCATGCCATTCAATGGCCCGATTGGGGCAGCCCGAGTAGGTTATAAGGATGGGGAATACATTCTTAATCCAACCAACACGCAGTTAAAGGAATCAGATCTTGACCTGGTGGTAGCCGGTACAGAAAACGCAGTACTCATGGTTGAGTCTGAAGCTAACGTTTTGTCGGAAGAAGTCATGCTCGGTTCAGTGACTTTTGGACACGAAAAAATGCAGGATGTGATCAAGGCGATCAACGAGTTTGCGGCCGAGGTAAATAATGCTAAGTGGGAATGGGAAGCGCCTGAGTCCGATGATTCTCTGATTGACAAAGTTGCGGCTCAATGCGAATCGGCGCTAGGCGAAGGTTATACCATCGCGGATAAGTTAGAGCGACAAGAAACCCTTTCAGGTATTCGTGCGGCCTGTGTTGAAGCCTTATGTACGGATGATGAAGATGCTCCTGACGAGACTGAAGTCCGGGGCGTTATCTCCAAGTTGGAAAAGAAAATTGTTCGCGGTCGTATCCTGGCTGGACAAAAACGGATCGATGGTCGCGATACTTCGACAGTACGCCCGATTACTGTTCGTACCGGTGTGTTGCCTCGAACTCATGGCTCCGTTGTTTTTACTCGTGGCGAAACCCAAGCGATGGTTGTGACCACGCTCGGCACCGGTCGTGATGCACAGATTATTGATGCCATAGAAGGTGAGCGTAAAGAACATTTTATGCTGCACTATAACTTCCCACCATCTTGCGTGGGTGAAGTAGGCCGTGTCGGTTCCCCCAAGCGTCGAGAAATTGGTCATGGTCGTCTTGCTAAGCGGGGTGTCCAGGCAGTGATGCCAAACCAGGAAGAATTTCCTTATGTGATTCGCGTGGTTTCCGAAATTACCGAGTCTAATGGCTCTTCATCCATGGCCTCTGTCTGTGGATCTAGCCTGGCTATGATGGATGCGGGTGTGCCCCTGAAAGCACCAGTGGCGGGTATCGCCATGGGTCTCATCAAGGAAGGGGAGGATTTTGCGGTTCTGACCGATATCCTGGGTGATGAAGATCATTTGGGTGATATGGATTTTAAAGTCGCGGGTACGACTGAGGGCGTCACAGCGCTGCAAATGGATATCAAGATAGACGGTATTACCACAGAGATCATGTCGCAGGCCCTGGATCAGGCTAAAGAAGGCCGTATGTTCATTCTAGGTGAAATGGGTAAAGTGATTTCTACCCATCGTGAGCAAATGTCTGAATATGCCCCGCGCCTGATCACGTTTAAAATCAATCCTGAAAAAATCCGCGATGTAATCGGCAAAGGCGGTGCTACGATTCGAGGCATAACCGAGGAAACCGGTGCAACTATCGAGGTCGATGACGATGGAATCGTGAAGATTTCTTCTGTAGACAAGTCTGCCAGCGATGAAGCAAAACGCCGCATTGAACTGGTGACTGCTGAAGTTGAAGTTGGTGGTATTTATGAAGGCAAGGTTGCCAAGATCATGGATTTTGGTGCTTTCGTTAATATCTTGCCGGGTAAAGATGGATTGGTCCACATCTCTCAAATTTCTGACGAAAGGGTTGAGAATGTCAGTGATAAATTATCCGAAGGTGACAAGGTCCAGGTTAAGGTCCTTGAAGTCGATCGCCAGGGCCGAATTCGCCTGAGTATGAAAGCGGTTGCAGAAGAAGCAGTCGAAGCTTAGTTAGACTGAATCTATTGAAAATAAAAAAGGGAGCACTGCGCTCCCTTTTTTTATGCTCGTTTATAAGTGTCTCCGAACCTCGACGGTATCCGGTTCTGTGGCATTATGTATAATCCGGAAATCCATACCTTTCATTAAGCGTAGCATTTTAACGTTATTGGATAGTACTTCACCTTCAATGATCTCAATCCCCCTTTCTTTGGCTACTGTCATGATGCGTTTCATTAGATACCGTCCAATACCCTTACCCTGGTATTCATCACCTACGGTTAATGCGAATTCACAGGAGTGACGATCAGGGTTGATGGCGTAACGGGCTACACCGATAATCCGCGCTTTTTCAGTCCCTTCGTTGAGTACGGCAATCAGGGCCATCTCCCGGTCATAATCGATCTGGGTAAGACGAGCCAGCATCATGGGGCTGAGATGGTCCAGGCCATGCATGAATCGAAAATACTTGCTCTCAGGTGAGAGTTTTTTAACGAAAGTCTGTTCAATCGTGGCGTCTTCAGGTCGAATAGGGCGAATGATGACATTGGTGCCATCCGGCATTTGCCAGTTGGTTTCCAGCTCTGTTGGATATGGGTGAATCGCCATGTGATCATAGCGTTTGGTACTGGTAACCGCAGGCCTTATCATAATTCTTGCGTCAACTGCGATCACTCCATTCTCATCCACCAGCAAGGGATTAATATCCAGTTCCTGAATCTCCGGTAACTCACAGGTGATCTCTGAAATTCGCTGGAGCACCTCGGTTAGTTTTGGAATATCTGCTTTTGGAAGATTGCGGAATTGATGCAGATACGCTGAGGCACGAGTGCCCTTAATCAGTTGTGTGCTTAAATATTCATTTAATGGGGGCAAAGCGACCTGGTTATCTGCAAATATTTCTACTGCTGTACCCCCCGTACCAAAACTGATGACCGGGCCAAATACTGGATCCTGCAAGATGCCAATCATGATTTCCCTGGCATGAGGTCTGTTCAGCATGGATTCTATGGTTACGCCTTCAATAGTGGCATCAGGATTTTGTGCACTGATTTCATCCATCATTTCACGAAAAGCGGTACGTACTGATTTGGGTTCGCGAATATTCAACCTTACTCCACCCACATCAGATTTATGGGTCAGGTCAGGCGAATTGATTTTCATGGCCACTGGAAGACCGAGATTTTCGGCCGCGACCAGAGCATCTGCGGCTGAATTTACATTAATGCT
>JASJBW010000012.1 GCA_030066315.1 Gammaproteobacteria bacterium | reverse complement strand
AAGGCCCTGGTCAAAAAAATGCAAGCACGAGGCGCTAATATTCCAATAGCCACCGATGTGGTGTGTGGTAAAGAGTTTTCAGAAACAGCAGAAGCGACGCTGAAATCAGCTTCAGATGTGGATGATGATGACATGATTTTTGATATTGGCCCCGATTCCGCCAATGAATTGGCCGAAATCATCAAGAATGCGGGTACAGTCGTATGGAATGGCCCTGTTGGTGTATTTGAGTTTGATCAATTCGGTGAAGGGACTAAAACCGTTTCGATGGCAATTGCCAATTCTGATTGTTTCAGTCTCGCGGGCGGCGGTGACACTATCGCGGCGATTCAGAAATACGATATCTACGACCAGGTTTCTTATATTTCCACTGCGGGTGGTGCTTTTCTGGAGTATCTGGAAGGTAAAACATTACCAGCGGTCGCGATGTTGGAAAAGCAGGCTGAGCAATAAACTCCATGGACGACAACGTCGTACTTCGTCGAACCAAGATCCTGGCAACATTGGGGCCGGCGACTGAATCGGTCGATATGATCGACCAGTTGGTAAAGGCTGGAGTCGATGTCGTCCGCTTAAATTTTTCTCATGGCAGTCCTGAGGAGCACCAGTTACGTGCAGATCGTGTGCGTACTGCGGCCGCAGCCAATGGTCGCTTTGTGGGTGTTTTGGTGGATCTTCAAGGTCCCAAGATTCGTACTCAACGTTTTAAAAAAGGCAAGGTCAAGCTAAAGCACAATGACCACTTTTGCCTGAATGCTGATCTGGGTAAAAATGATGGTGATGAAACCCAGGTGGGTATTACCTACACCGACCTGCCCAAGGATGTAGAAGAGAATGATGTGCTGGTATTGGATGATGGTCGCATTGTTCTTCGGGTGGAATCCGTGGAAGGCAACAAGATCCATACTCGTGTGGTTGTTGGCGGCAAGTTATCAGATAACAAAGGGATTAATCTCAAGGGGGGTGGTCTATCCGCTGCCGCATTGACTGACAAGGATAAGGCCGATATCAAAGTAGCAGCAGATATCAAGGCAGATTATCTTGCGATTTCTTTTCCACGTAATGCGGGTGATGTCAAACTGGCCCGAACGTTGTTAAGAGAAGCCGGTGGACACGGGGCAATTGTATCCAAGATTGAGCGAGCAGAAGCCATCGATAATATTGAATCCATTGTTGAGGCTTCCGATGTCATCATGATTGCACGGGGTGACTTGGGCGTTGAAATTGGCGATGATCAGCTGCCCGCCGTACAGAAGCGATTGATCAAGTTGGCTCGGGATATGAATCGGGTCGTGATTACTGCTACACAAATGATGGAATCCATGATTTCCAATCCTATACCTACCCGGGCCGAAGTATTTGATGTGGCTAATGCGGTGTTGGATGGGACCGATGCCGTCATGTTATCCGCCGAAACGGCTGCTGGAGAATATCCGGTTGAAACCGTTGCATCCATGGCACGAATCTGTCGCAATGCTGAACAGCAGGCTGCCGCTTTACGCTCAGGACATCGAATCGATACGACCTTTGAACATGTTGACGAAGCCATCGCGATGGCGACCATGTATACCGCCAATCATTTAAAGGTTAGGGCTATTGCCGCGTTGACTGAGTCTGGAAAAACAGCATTATGGATGTCACGAATCAGTTCCGGCATACCCATCTATTCTTTGTCTACTCATGAGAGTACCAACCGAAAGGTTTCGATGTATCGTGGAGTCACACCGGTTGATTTACCGGTTATTGAAGATAACAATCATGCTGCTGCCAATAAAATTACCATCGATGTGTTGTTGGCAGAAGGCGTGGTAAAGGATGGTGATTTGGTGATCATTACCAAAGGTGACCTGATGGGTACCGGTGGTGGCACCAATGCTATGAAGATTGTCAAGGTTGGCAATATGCCTAATCTGGCTGATTGATTATAAACCGGGACGGATGAGGTAAGTTTTAATGAGCTTACCTCATCCGTTTAAGGTTTTATTTTTAACGTAACTTAAAGACGAAAGAGGAAGTAAATATGGCACTTATCTCATTGAGACAGTTATTGGATTATGCGGCAGAAAACGATTTTGGCATGCCCGCATTTAATGTGAACAACATGGAACAGGTGCATGCGATTATGCAAGCCGCGAATGAAGTTAACAGTCCTGTTATTTTACAGGGTTCTGCGGGTGCACGTTCCTATGCAGGGGAACCTTTTTTGCGTCATTTGATCGAAGCTGCGACTGAAATGTATCCCCATATACCCATTGTTATGCATCAGGATCATGGTTCTGAACCTGCAGTATGTCTGCGTTCAATTCAGTCCGGTTTTAGTTCGGTAATGATGGATGGTTCTTTGATGGCTGACATGAAAACACCGGCCTCTTACGATTATAACGTGGCCGTTACCAAGCAGGTGGTTGAAATGGCTCATGCCGGTGGTGTTTCAGTCGAAGGCGAACTGGGTTGTTTGGGTTCCCTTGAAACCGGAGAAATGGGTGAGGAAGATGGCCACGGTGCCGAAGGAAAATTGGATATGGATATGCTGTTGACCGACGTTGAAGAAGCCGCCCAATTTGTAGCGGATACCGGTGTTGATGCATTGGCTATCGCCATTGGTACTTCACATGGTGCCTACAAGTTCACGAAGGAGCCTACAGGTGACATCCTGCGTATCGATCGAATCCGTGATATCCATTCCCGTATTCCCAATACCCATCTGGTGATGCATGGTTCTTCTTCCGTCCCCCAGGACTGGCTGGAAATCATTAACAGTTACGGTGGTGATATGGGTCAAACCTATGGTGTGCCTGTTGAAGAAATTCAGGAAGGTATCAAGAACGGTGTCCGTAAGGTTAACATCGATACTGACTTACGTATGGCTTCAACTGGTGCAATCCGCAAACATTTGGCAGATAATCCCAGCAACTTTGATCCCCGTAAATTTCTGAAAGCTTCAACTGAGGCCATGAAGGAAATTTGTAAGGCCCGTTTCGAATCTTTCGGTTGTGCAGGACATGGCGACAAGATCAAGGTCAAGTCACTGGAAGAGATGGTTACTGTTTACCATTAATAACAAAACTGGTCTAAAGAAAGGGAGCTTATGCTCCCTTTTTTTTACCAGTTTTCTGGATATCGTCTGGTGATCTTTAAACAGGGTATGTGAAGATGCTCAGGCTATTTCAATCAATATAACGAGTTGAGACCTTATATGTTATTAAAGTTAGTCAGAGAGGGTTTGGGTAGGGTTATTATCCTTATTGACTGGATAACGCAACCCAAGCCAGTACAGCGTTCATTGCAACAACAAAGTGCGGCGGATACCAAGTCCAAGAATCTCATCCTCTACCAGCTTTATGCGTGCCCGTTTTGTGTCAAAACACGACGCCATATTAAGCGATTAAATTTAAAGATTGAGACCAGAAATGTACAGCAGGGCAGTCCTTATCGGCAGGAACTTGAACAGGGCGGTGGAAAAATACAGGTGCCCTGTTTACTGATCAAGGATAATGATCAGAAACAATGGATGTATGAATCCTCTGATATCATCGAATACCTGGAAAATGAATTCTCCAATGAGGGTTTAGAATCTCATATCACGGGCCAGCACCAGAATTAACCCCGTAATCTGCAAAAAAATGGCGACGGTCAATAACAGGGAATTTTGTTCTTTCAGGGGTAATTGAAGGCTGTCAATTTCGACTTTTTCCAGGTACGTATCATTAATATCGTTGATGATTTTTTGTTTGGCTTGTTCGCTTATGGTATTAATCGTGCCAAAGCTGATGATTTCGGTTAATGCTTCAGTCGATAGGCGGTGTTGACTTAAAATTGCTTCCAGCTGAAGTACAATCTGTTCTTTTATCTTGACAACAGAGTTGTCTGTTTCATTCTGTATGCGAGTCATCAGCAATAATAAAAATTCCTGCTTACGTTCTATCTCTGTTTTATTACGCCAAGCGCTGTCGATCATGGTTTCAAGTTGGTTCGCCTTTAATTCCAGTTCATTTAGAGCTTGATTATTCAAGCCAATATAATAATGAGTGATTATGGCTGAGCCAATGTTGAAAGTGATGCCTATAATGACCAGTATCCAGGAGGTTGATAATCTATTCATCACAAGGCTGGTTTATTTTTAATAGCCTGCCCGCAAAAAATATTGTGCTCCAAGAAACCATTATAGGGACAAAGATAAATGGGATACTTTATGCGTGATTGGATATCGTCAAAATTATCCATGGATTTGGGCTGTTTGGGCTCAACCTGGTTTAATATTACGGCATGTATCTTCAACTGCAGGCTTTCCACAGCATGAATGGTCAATAGCGCCTGGTTAATGGCGCCTAAACGGTCCGGGATAACAATGATAATATCAAGATTAAGCGCGAGGGCTAAATCTGAATTAAGCGTGGCTTCAGCAATAGGAGAATAAAAACCACCTGCCCCTTCTACCAAGACTTTATCGTTGTTCTCCAGCTGATTACGGACTGCTTGGGTTAATTGTTCCAGAGTAATCGATTGATTTTCTAGTCTAGCGGCACGGTCCGGAGCTAACGCAGCTTGAAAACAATAGGGTGTGATAATATCCAGACTTTCCCGTGAATTATTCGCCAGGAATAAGCGATGCCCGTCAGCGGGTAAGAGTTGTCCTTCTGGTGAGTGCTCACAGCCTGATTCGATGGGTTTGCGAACTTTAACCGACGCATGGCATGCATTGAGTTGATCGATAAGTTGGCAACTGATCCAAGTTTTGCCTACGTCCGTGTCCGATCCCGTAATGAAATACCCAGATATCAAGGTTCAACCTCTATACGAAGATGGGCTCAAATTATAGCCGTATTCTCATTGATTGAGGCCTGATAAAAATTCGGCGGATTGACTGGAATTTGTTCGCTGGGTTTGCCGATAAAATAACCTTGGGCGAAGTTGACCTTTGCCTCACTGAGTAAATGAAGTGTTTGTAAAGAATCAACAAATTCCGCGACAGTCAATTTATTGAAACCTACAGCAACCTCGCTAAGGGCTTTAACCAGGATTTGGTTGTCGCTATTTTCGGGTAGATCATTAACAAATGATCCATCAATCTTGACATATTCTACGGGCAACTCCCGCAAGTAATAAAAGGAAGAAAAACCAACACCGAAATCATCGAGGGCAAATTGACAACCTAGGTCCTGCACCTTACGCATGGTTTTTTCAGCGGAAACGATGTCGGTTACTGCCGTGGTCTCGGTAATTTCAAAGATCAAGTTTTCAGCTCGGGCACGATATTGTTTAATCGCTTTTTCGATATTGATGGATAGGTTGGGATCATCGAAGGCCTTACCGGATAAGTTGATGGCCAGGGTGATGTCATGACCCTCTTGCATCAGGTCAGCCTGTTTTTTAATGGCAGTTTCAAGGATAAAACAGTCAATCTCTTGGATCAGGCCGATTCGTTCAGCAACATGGATAAACATGCTGGGTGTAATTAGCTGATTATCCTCGTCCAACATGCGAATCAGGGTTTCATAATGTGAGATGGTACGATCTTGAATATTCAGTATCGGCTGATAATGCAGGATAAAGCGGCCTTCTTTCAATGCGCTTTCAATTTTTTCACGCCAGATCAGTCGATGCTGTGATTGCTCACGCTGACTATCTTCCTGCTTAAAGAAATAATACTGGTTGCGTCCAATCATTTTCGCCTGGTACATGGCATAGTCTGCATTGGAAAGTAATTCGTTGGCATTGTTTTCTGTACCGGGAAATTCTGCCACGCCAATACTGCACGATAACTGAAATTTATAATTCTCTTGATTGTGGCGGATTTGTAGTAGCGCATCGAGAATATGTTTGCAGAGCTGTTCAATGCCCTGGTGATCCGTATTACGCAGAATCATGGCAAACTCATCTCCGCCGAGACGAGCGCAAATAAGGTGATGCGCATTATCCAGTTGTTGGGTGATCGAATTAAGGGTAGCCGCCACCTTGCGAAGAATAATATCGCCGACCTGATGACCACAGGTATCATTGATATCTTTGAAATTATCCAGGTCGATATAGAGTAATGAACCGTGAGTCTCGTGGGCATTGGACCAACTCAGGGCGTCATCCAGTTCTTCCTCAAAGCGACGACGATTATATAAGGAAGTGAGTGAGTCATGATCCGCTAACCAACTTAGGTTTTCTTCGAGTTGTTTATGATCGGTAATATCCAGGCCCGCAGCTAATAAAGGCGCATCCTTATCGTCATTACTGTTGAGACGTGAATGTAACCACAAGATGACTCTCTCTTTCCCATCCTTACATGCCATCCGCGCTTCATGACGATAGGTTTCCTGTTCTCCTTGAGCAATGGAGCCCAGGGTTTGTAAACTGTTCAATGCCAGCGGTTCTTCTTCCGGATAGAGTTCAATAAAGTTTTTGCCCTTGATTTCTTTTTCCTTATAACCCGTCACCAGCAACCCAAAACGGTTGATGCTGACGATGGTTCCATCAGCCTGCAACGTCATGATGATGGCCTGCGTGTTATCAAGGATCTTACGTACCAGGTCGCGTTCATTACTGACGGCTACCATCTGGTGTGCCAATTCCAGATTAATATCTTCGTTGTATTTTTTTAATTGATCGAGTCGGTCATTAATGGACATCACGTTGTCGCTGGTAAGATCGAAGTCCAGCGGGGTTTCAGTCAGGTTAGTTTGAGTCAGTTCGGCCAGCACCTCGTCGCGAATGGTTTGCGGTTTTTGGGTAGTGCGTTTTATTCTGGCGAGTTGTAGTGCCTGTTCCTGGCGGGTCAGCAGGCGCTTAAGGGAGAATTGCAGTAACAGCAAAAGGCCTGCGCTAACCACAAATGTTATCAGTGAAAATTGTATTAATTGCCGAGTTAATACCTGTTGATCCAAAGAAATATTTTCCAGGAAAATCAAAAAACTGTCATCGTTAGCTGAAAGTGGTGATAAGCGCAGTTCATAATCTTCTTGGTTAATTGTGGTGATGGCTGATTGTGGCTTACCCGCTACGGGAGAAATGACCTGGATAAATTCTTGCAAAAGGGGTTCATTTATACCCGCCTCGGTGAGGCTATATAATTCGTAACCCCATTTGTATGTCAGGACACTCGTGGAGGTGGCTCGATCGAGTGCAGGGGTCAGTAAACCCACAATTTTGCCAGTGCTCTGGTGAAACTGGTTCAGCATTTCCAGTAAGGATACCGACATCACAACGACAGCCTGTTGGCGCTTGCCGATCTCAATACCCGTAATGACATACTGGCTACATAATTGCAGACAGCTGGTTACATTAATCGTTTCCTGGCTGAGATTGTATTGTCGAGCCCATTCGTCAATCTGGTTATCCAGCAGTTCATGAGTAGGTCGTGAAGACCAGTTGCCCAGTGGCTGGTTTGCCGAGTCAAAAAAGCGGATTAAATCGAGGTTCCACTCATATTGTAGGTTTTGCCAATGCTCATCAAAGTTTTGCTGTAACTGTTCGCTATCCAGTGAGTTGAAAGCATTTTTAACTCCTTGCAGAGTAGATAGCAGATTGTGCAGTTTAATGAGTTTGAGTTCGGTCTGGTCTTGCAAAGACTGCAGCAATTGAGATTCGTTTTGCAGCGCTTTGGCGCGTTGGGTTTCAAGTTGTTGTGTATGTTGAAGGTAGGCCAGTGACGTAATGAGAACGGTTAACAGAAAAGCACCCAGGCCGGCACGCCTGATTAATTTCCAGTTCCACTGGGTATTCCTCTCTTGAGCGGTTTTTATTTCTGCTTGTTTACCCATAATCTTAATGGCTGAATCTGCACATAAAAGCTTTGAGAATTCGCCAGATAATTTTTTAGTTTACAGTCTCGAAAACTCGGATTTAGTGGTTCTTTTGTTGGTTTTCTCTCAAGGCCTGAGATTAAGTTTAGACCATAGATCAAAGATAACTGATAAATTTATAAAATTCAATGATTTGTGAATATTAGTTAAAGTGATAAGGCATTAAGTTGCCGTAACTTTGTCAAAGCAGGAGTTTCACAGAACAATTCCCTCTGTATAATGCCCCTCCCAATTTTTATACAAAGGTTGTTTATGCAGGAATTTATGATCGGTCAGCGTTGGGTCAGTGCTGGTGAACTGCATCTTGGAATAGGCATGGTACTGGACGTTGAATTTCGTACGGTCAACGTCATATTTCCGGCTACCGGGGAAACCCGGGTCTATGCCAAGCAAACCGCCCCATTATCCAGGGTACTTTTTACCGAAGGGGATTTCGTCACTGATCATGAGGGCCGGGAGTTGGAGGTCATCCGTACTGAGCAACATGATGGATTGATGATCTATCATTGTGTCGATACTGAGGGTGAGTCAGTCCGTTTGACCGAAGGTAAACTCAATAATTTCTTAACCTTGAACCAGCCTTTGCAAAGGCTAATTAATGGCCAAATAGATAAGAATAAATGGTTCGAGCTGCGTGCGCGAACGCAGAAGATGATGGGCCTGTTGTCCCAATCCCGGTTACAGGGTCTCACGGGATGTCGTACCAGTTTGATTGATCATCAATTGTATATCGCCCATGAGGTATCAAACCGGTTCGCCCCCCGGGTATTACTGGCTGATGAGGTCGGTCTGGGTAAGACCATCGAAGCCGGCCTGATCATTCATCAGCAGTTGCTCGAAGAATATGCCAAGCGGATTCTAATAGTTGTGCCTGAAAGTCTTTTACATCAATGGCTGGTTGAGATGATGCGCCGTTTCAACCTGTTGTTCAGTGTATTTGATCAACAGCGTTGTGATGCGATTGATGGGTCTGATCCGGAGCAGCCTGCATCAGAATGGGAGAATCCTTTTCATAGTGAACAGTTGGTACTGTGCAGTCTCGAATTTCTGACCCATAACACCCAAAGATTTAATCAGTCACTGGAAGGTGACTGGGATATGCTGGTGGTTGATGAGGCCCATCACCTGGTATGGAATGAAGATGAACCTTCTAGAGAGTACCAGTTGGTTGAAAAACTGTCAGCAGTGACCCGAGCCGTCTTATTGCTTACCGCTACCCCGGAACAATTGGGCAAGGCCAGTCATTTTGCGCGTTTACGCCTGCTTGATCCCAATCGTTTCAGCGACCTCGAGCATTTTATTGATGAAGAGCAACATTATCGGCCGGTTGCGGATATTGTTGAAGCGATGATGCAGGATGAAGCATTGAATGACCAACAACAAGCATTACTGCTAAAAACCATCAGTGAGGGTGATAACCAGTTTCAGATTGAACATCTTCATGATGAGGATGAAATCATTGCTTCACAAGCCAGAGATCAACTGGTCGAACACTTGTTGGATCGTCATGGTACCGGCCGAGTGTTGTTTCGTAATACCCGTCATGTTGTCAAAGGTTTTCCATTAAGAGAGTTATTAACTTACAGCCTGGTTTGTCCTGACGCCTATAACAGCCTTTATCAGAAAATGTCGGATAAAGAACAGGTCGATCCTCAATGGTTGTTATCTCCTGAAATCGCAATGGAGCATCTATCAGATGATAATCAATTTTGGGGTGATATTGACCCTAGAATCAATTGGCTGGTTGATTTCTTAAAAGACCGGCGCGCTCGCAAGGTCTTAATTATCTGCTCCAGTGCGCAAACGGTCTTAAGTTTGGTACAGCAAGTCAAAAATCGCAGCGGAATTTCATTAGCCGCCTTTCACGAAGGTTTGAGCCTGGTGGAACGCGATCGTTCTGCCGCTTGGTTTGCTGATCTGGAGACCGGTACCCAGGCCATGATTTGTTCAGAAGTTGGTAGTGAAGGACGAAACTTCCAATTTGCTCATGATATCGTGATGTTCGACTTACCCTACAATCCGGATCTTTTGGAACAGCGTATCGGTCGTTTGGATCGCATTGGCCAAACACAAACGATTGAAATCCATGTACCTTTTATGCGTTCTACCTCTCAACAAGTCATGATGAACTGGTTTCATGAGGGATTGAATGCATTTGAGCAGACCTGCCCAGCCGGACATAGTGTTTTTATGCAAACCCGACATCAATTATATGACTGTTTAAGGGATCCCAAAGCCGAACATAGTGTTTTCTATAACTATTGTGCCACTCTGCATCATGAGCTGAACGAGCAATTACAACAGGGTCGGGATCGTTTATTGGAGTACAATTCCTGTCGCCCAACAACAGCACAGTCCTTACGCGAAGAAGCTGAGTCTTTGAATCTTGCCCTGGATCTGCCTCGCTACATGGAGGTGCTCTACGACCATTTTGGAATCAACTTTGAATTACAGAGCCCTGGTGTGTGGGTGTTGCATCCCACGGATAACATGCCGGTAAAAATCCCCGGGTTACCTGATGATGGATTAACTATTACCTATGATCGTTCTATTGCGTTGGCCAATGAAGATGTGCGGTATTTAACCTGGGTGCATCCCTTGGTCCGTACCTTGATGGATATGGTGATGAGTAGTGAGCAAGGAAATACTGCCTTGTTGGCCTTAAAGTATCGTGCAATCAAACCAGGTACCTTGTTGCTGGATTGTTTCTTTCGTGTGGAAATTTCAGATCAGCTTCATGCCAGGGCGCAACATTATCTTCCAGATAATCTGGTGCGCATCTGTATTGATGAACACGGTCATGAACATCAACAGCAATTAACCGCGGATGTCATCCAGAGGCAGATGCAATATGTCGATCTAGATACCTCAATCAAGGTGGTTAAATCCAGGGAAAACGTTATCAAGGAATTGCTCAAAAAAGCTGAATCAACGGCATTGCAGCAACTACCGGAACACAAGGATTTGGCCACGAAAAGAGCACAGGATCAACTGCAGAAAGAAATTGATCGTTTACGGGCCTTACAGACCATCAATGCCACCGTGAGAAATGAAGAGATCGAATTTTTCAGGGAAAGATTACAGTGTGTTGAGGCACAGATAGGTCTGGCGCGAATACGGTTGGACGCACTGAGAGTCATGGTTGCCGTCTAAGAATTATTCAAGGCTAAATTCGGCCTTAAGTATTGGGCAGAGATTGGGATTGGATGATGTCCAGTATCTTGGCCGGTAAAGGTACCGATTTGTTTTCAGCGGGATCAATCCAGACGATCTTGGCACTGCCTTCACAGACCAGGCGATCCTGTTGGGATTGGCTGTAAAGTTTATAGTAACTCATAAAGCTCGAACGTCCTGGATCGCCAATATAGCATTCAATCACCAGTGTGTCCGGGTAGGTGACGGGCAATAAGAAAGTACAACTCGCATTTACGATCACCGGACCCAGCCCACGTCCATCCATCTTTATTCCAGCTTGATAAAGTAACTGTATTCTGGCCTCCTCCATGTAACGCAGATACATCGCATTATTGATGTGGTGGTAAGCATCCATGTCACCCCAACGTACAGGGATTCGACAGATAAATATCGGTTTCTGTAGAGTATCTCGGCTCATTTTGCTCTTAAAATAGTTGACATACCGACTGGTCGGTATTATAAACATACCATTCGGTATGTAGTTTGTGACAATGTTAGAACTTGATGATTCAGAAGTCTACTGGTGGCACCCGCTAGACAATCAACGGGAAATGGATACCCGTGACAAAATTTTATTTGCTGCTTACAAGGAAATTCATGTCAATGGTTTCCAGGCCGCGAGCTTGAATAATATTCTGGCTCACACCGGTGTCACCAAGGGCGCTTTGTATCATCATTTCCCCAATAAAACCGAACTCGGTTATGCCGTGGTCGATGAAGTCATTGCTGAGCGGATAGAGCATAGTTTTATCGCACCGTTGAATGAATCAGATGATCCTGTCACTGCGCTAACGCATCTGATCGAACAGTCAGGAAAAGCCTTCTCTTTGCGGGATATTCAACTAGGTTGTCCATTGGGTAACCTGACACAGGAAATGGCGCCGATTGACGAGGGTTTTCGCTTACGATTGAATCGCATTTACGATGCCTGGTATCAGGCTATCGAGGATGCAGTAACCCGCTCCCAACAAGCGGGACATATTATCAGGCAGGTATCATCCCGACATGTGGCGGTCATGGTCGTGGCTACGATGGAAGGCTGTTTGAATGCCGGTATGATCTCACAAGATCTCGAAAAGTTGCTCTGCTGCGGAGAGGCTTTGATTCAGTATTTAACATTAATCAAGCAATAACCAGGAGGAAAACCATGGTTAAAACTTACGCTGAAATAATTCTAAAAATGAGATGGCTGGTAGTGTTAATCACAGTCCTGATTATTGCTGCGATGGGTTATGGCGCCCAGTTTTTATCGTTTACGAATGACTACCGGGTTTTCTTCAGTAAAGAAAATCCACAGCTGGTTGCCTTTGAGAACCTTCAGGATACCTACTCCAAGAATGATAACGTTATGATGGTGTTGGCACCCAAGGATGGAAATGTATTTACAGCAAAAAATCTCAAGGCCATTACCTGGTTGACTGAACTAGCTTGGCAAACGCCTTACTCGACTCGGGTAGATTCCATTACAAATTTTCAGCATACCCGGGCTGATGGTGATGACCTCATCGTCGAAAACCTGGTCTATGAAGATGATGACCTGACACCACAACGAATCGAAGACATCAAACAGATTGCGATTAACGAACCTTTATTGGTTAATCGATTGGTTTCCAACAGTGGACACGTCACCGGTATTAACGTGACCATCGAGTTGAAGGGGGAAAACGTAACCACGGAAAATCCAGAGGTTGTGGACTTTGTGCGTGATTTGAAAAAGGAATTTGTACAGAAATATCCGGATATCGATGTCAAGCTGACGGGCATTATCATGATGAATCGGGCATTCCCGGAGGCCAGCCAATATGATATGCAGAATCTGGTACCTTTTATGTTCCTGGTCTTTATCATCATACTGTTTTTCTGGGTAAAAGGTTTAAGCGGCACCCTGGCCACCTTTTTTGTTATCGTGTTTTCAATAGTGGGAGCAATGGGTTTAGCCGGTTGGTTGGGTATTGCACTGACGCCACCATCATTTTCTGCAATCATGATCATACCTACCATGTCTATTGCGCACTCGGTTCATATCCTGATGAATTTTTTAATAGCCATTCATCACGGAGAAACGCGTAGGGAAGCCATGATTGACAGTCTCCGCATCAACATGCAACCGGTGTTCTTAACCACCGTCACCACGGGTATCGGTTTTCTTAGTCTCAATTTTTCCGATGCCCCCCCGTTTCGCGACCTGGGTAATATCGTGGCCATGGGCGTCGTGATTGCATACTTTTTAAGTATTACTTTCTTACCTGCGATGATGATGATTTTACCGGTCAAGGAACAAGTGGTTGAAACACGTACCAGTCGTCTGATGGTTGCCTTGGCCGAGTTTGTGATCAAGCGTCGCAAAGTATTGTTATTGGTCATGGGTTTGGGGATTTTGCTGTTACTGTCGTTTATACCCCGAAACGAATTAAATGATGAATTCACCAAGTATTTCAGTACTGAAATCGAGTTCAGACGAGATGCTGATTTTGCGTCCGATAATTTGAGTGGCTTGTATCTGGTAGATTATTCACTGGAATCTGGTGAGACAGGCGGCGTGAGCAGTCCAGAGTTTCTGCAACGAGTAGAGGCCTTTGCAAACTGGTTTCGCGATCAACCCGAAGTGATTCATGTGAATGTCATCACCGATATTTTCAAACGTCTCAATCGCAATATGCATAATGATGAAGACAGCTGGTATAAGTTGCCTGATCAACGCAATCTTGCGGCCCAATATTTATTGTTGTACGAAATGTCATTACCTTATGGGCTTGATCTTAACAATCAGATCAATGTTGATAAGTCTTCTACGCGCATGACGGTGATGCTTTACAATACATCCACCTCGAATGTGTTAGCACTAGAGCAGCGTGCGCAAGCATGGCTCAAGGATAATGTGCCGGTGACGATGCAAAATGAAGGGGCCAGCCCAACGATTATGTTCAGCCATATCGGTTTTAGAAACATTCGTGCCATGTTGCTGGGAACTACGATTGCATTGGTGTTGATCTCCTTCATTCTGATTTTTGCATTACGTTCTTTCAAGATCGGATTTATCAGTCTGATTCCAAATCTGATTCCTGCAGGTATGGCCTTTGGCCTTTGGGGCTTGGCGGTTGGACAAGTGGGCCTGGCCTTATCCGTCGTGACCGGTATGACACTGGGTATCGTGGTGGATGATACCGTGCATTTTTTAAGTAAATACCTGCGCGCAAGGCGTGAAAAAGGTCTGGATGCAGCAGATGCCACGCGCTATGCCTTTCGCACTGTGGGTCTGGCTCTAGTGGCAACTTCCATCGTGCTGGCCCTGGGATTTATGGTTTTGACTCAATCCGCATTTACCCTGAATTCCGATATGGGTCTCATGACGGCAACAACAATTGTTTTTGCACTGATTGCCGATTTTCTATTATTACCGCCATTGCTGATGGCTCTAGACAAGAAGGAGAGCAAACATGTTTAAAAAAATCACATTGGCCTTGCTGATTACTTGGCCATTCTTGGCCATTGCCCAGACGGCTGAAGAGAAGGGTTTACAAATTGCCAAAGCGGCAGATGCATATGATCAGGGATTTGTCGATTTTACTGCCAATATGCAAATGATTTTAAAAAATAAAAAAGGCGAAGTTTCCAAGCGTCAAATTCGAATAAGAACCCTGGAAGTGGATGGTGATGGCGATAAAAGCATGTCAATATTTGATGAGCCCGCGGATGTAAAGGGCACCGCGATGCTGACCTATTCTCATGGCTTAAAGCCCGATGATCAGTGGTTGTATTTGCCGGCTATAAAACGGGTTAAGCGTATTAATTCACGTAATAAGTCTGGCCCTTTTATGGGAAGCGAGTTTGCCTTTGAAGACCTGGGTTCACAGGAAGTTGAAAAATACAGTTATAAATACTTAAGAGATGAGGCTTGCGAAGATAGGCAATGTTTTGTAATTGAGCGTATCCCTGCCTACAAGTTTTCGGGGTATACCCGGCAACAGGTATGGTTAGATCAACAGGATTATCGTTTAATGAAAGCCGATTTCTATGACCGTAAGAATGAATTACTCAAAACCCTGACAGCCAGTGATTATCAACAATATCTTGGTCGCTATTGGCGTCCGGGAAAAATGGAAATGATCAATCATCAAAACGGAAAATCCACTACTCTGGAATGGAGTGATTATCGTTTCAAGACAGGTTTGCAAGATCGCGATTTTAAGTCGCAAACGCTTAAAAGAGTCCGTTAATCAATATGCGTTACTGGCTTGTTTTATACTTATGGTTAACCCTTGCTTGGCCAGCGGTGGCCCTCAAGTCTTCGGGTAATTTAGCAGCAGAATTTTTACTTTTCCCGCAGTCTGCTCAATTTTCTGATCAAATGGATGAAAACGTGACGTTATCGTTTCAGCCTAAATTCAGCCATGAATGGAATCAAGGTAAGGATCTATTGTCGGCGGAGTTTTTTTTGCGCATGGATAATAAGGATGAGAATCGAGAGCATGCCGATATTCGTGAACTCAAATGGTTACACGTGAGTGGCGATAATGAATGGCGTGTAGGGATCGATACCGTGTTCTGGGGGGTGACCGAATCACGTCACTTGGTCGATGTGATTAATCAGACTGACCGTTTAGAAGGTTTTGATGGTGAAGACAAACTCGGTCAACCCATGCTGCAATACACGCATATTATGGATGCGGGTGTATTCCATTTTTTTATGTTGGCCGGTTTTCGTGAGCCAGAATTCAGGGGTAGCAAGGGGCGCTTGCGTTTGCCGCTATTGATAGACGCAAGCCAATCCCTCTATGAATCTTCTGATCAGGACGAGCATATCGACTTTGCCCTACGTTATACCCATTTTACGGGTGACACCGAATTAGGTTTTTCAGTTTTTAATGGCACAGACCGGGATCCCTTGTTCTTGCCGGGGCTGGATAACAATGGCAACAATGTCCTGATTCCTTTCTACCAGCAGATGACTCAATTTGGTTTCGATGTGCAATCCATTATAGGTGATTGGACTTGGAAGTTAGAGTTAATTCATCGGGATGGCAACTCTGATACCTTTACTGCGGCTACAGGAGGGTTCGAATATACGCTGTATGGTATTCTGGAAACGGCAGTTGACCTGGGGACTTTGTTGGAATATTCAGCGGAGGATCGAGAGGAAAACGAGGCTATTTTTGATAATGATCTATTCGGAGGCCTGCGTTTTGCATTTAACGATGTCCAAAGTACGGAAATTCTGGCCGGTATAATAGTGGATACTGAAAAAAGTAGTAAATCTTTTCGTGTTGAGGCCAGTCGACGCATTGGTGATAACTGGAAATTAACCGGTGAGATACAGGTCTTTACCGATGTCGAATCCTCTGATCCTTTAGTCGCATTCTCACAAGATGATTATTTACTGGTGGAGTTCGCCCGCTACTATTAATCACGGGTCAGTATCTCAAATGCTTCCTGGTATTTTTGCTGGGTTTTATCCAGAGTGTCTTGCGGGATTTTAGGGCCCGGTGCTGTTTTGTCCCAGTCCAGTGATTCGAGGTAATCACGGATAAATTGTTTATCAAAACTGACAGGGCTCCGTCCGACTTCGTATTGATCTTTTGGCCAGAAACGTGATGAATCCGGAGTTAATACCTCGTCGGCCAAAACCAGCTGTCCGTTTTCATCCAGTCCAAATTCAAACTTGGTGTCAGCAATGATGATACCGCGTTCAAGAGCATACTCTGCCGCCAGCCGGTACAACGCCAAACTGGTTTCACGTACCTGCTCAGCCAGGACATGTCCAATCAGGTCGACAGACTCGTTAAAACTGATATTGATATCATGATCACCCACCTCGGCCTTGGTCGAGGGAGTGTAAATTGGGTAGGGCAACTTCTCAGCCTGTTGCAAACCTTCCGGTAGTTCAATGCCGCAAACCGAGCCATTGGCCTGGTAGTCTTTCCAGCCCGAGCCAATTAAATAACCACGGACAATGGCTTCCACGGGTAGGGTTTTTAATTTTTTTACGATTACCGAGCGATCTTTAAGTAATTCATAATCCTTCTGATCGACATAATCGGCAAGATTCAAATGGCTTAAATGGTTGGGGATCAATGATGATGATTTTTCAAACCAGAAATTGGATATTTGCGTCAGCAATGAGCCTTTACCGGGGATCGGGTCCGGCAGAATGACATCAAAGGCCGAGATCCGGTCCGTAGTGACAAACAGAAGATGCTGTTCATCCAGCTGATATATATCCCGCACTTTTCCACGAGCTACCAGAGGTAAGTCTAAATGCGATTCAAACAGGGCTTCACTCATGAAAATCAAGGCTCAAAGCAGAAATGGTGCGAAATTTTAAGCTTTTTATCCAACGAATAAAAACTTTTTATGCTGGTATCGGCCTGAAATGTAGAATTTCAGGTTATTTTGTGAATAAAAATCGGTAAAATGCGCCGTTTTTTCTCACTCTTTGTGGAGACAAAACATGAGCAAACCTGTCGTTGCGGTAGTTATGGGTAGTGATAGTGATTGGCCTGTCATGAAACACGCCGTGGAACAATTGGAAAGATTTGATGTGCCTTACCTGGCGCAAGTGGTTTCTGCTCATCGCACACCAGACCTTTTAGCAGAATTTGCCAAGTCGGCACGCACAGAAGGTTTAGCCTGTATTATTGCAGGTGCGGGTGGAGCGGCGCATTTACCCGGTATGTTGGCAGCGAATACCACTATACCCGTATTGGGTGTACCAGTGCCTTCCAAGCATTTAAATGGTGAAGACAGTCTTTTATCGATTGTACAAATGCCTAAGGGGGTTCCTGTTGCAACCTTCGCCATTGGCAAAGCTGGTGCCATCAATGCTGCACTTTTTGCGGTATCCATGTTGGCCAATGCAAATTCAGAATATCAGCAGAAACTTGATGATTTCCGCGAAGCACAGCAGCAAGCTGTATTTGATATGGTGTTACCCCCCAGAGATTAAGCATGGCGATTCTTCCTGGTAGCACAATAGGCATTCTCGGGGGCGGCCAACTGGGACGAATGTTTGTGACTGCGGCCCGAACCATGGGTTATGAAGTCGTGGTGCTGGATCCTGATATTAATAGCCCTGCGGGCAGTATGGCCAGTCATCATATTCACGCCGACTACACAGACCTGCAAGCATTGAAAAAAATGGCATCTCTGTGTCAAGTGATTACCACCGAATTTGAGAATATTCCGGCATCGTCTCTGGGCTATTTATCTGAGCGGAGGCCGGTCCATCCCTCGGCACAAGCCTTAGCCATCACACAAAATCGTATACAGGAAAAAAACTTCATTCAGTCTCTGGGATTAGCAACCGCCGCCTTTGTCACGCTTGAAACTGATGCAGACTTGTCACGGATACATGACATTCAGTTCCCCGCCATTTTGAAAACAGCCACCCTGGGATATGACGGTAAGGGCCAGGTGGTTTGTGCAAATGTGAGTGAAGTAGAACGTGCCTTTGGGCAGTTAGATGCGGCCTGCATTCTCGAGCAGCATATCGACCTGGACAAGGAAGTCTCTATCGTTCTTGGTCGTAATCAATCCGGCGAATCGCAGTGTTTTCCGGTGGCGGAGAATAGTCATGTTAATGGCATCCTAGACGTCAGTATTGCCCCGGCAGCTATATCTTCAGAATTGGAACAACAGGCGCAACAGGCTGCTAAAACCATCGCAGAGGGGTTAGCGTATTGCGGTGTGATGGCGGTTGAATTTTTTATATCCACCTCGGGAGAATTGCTGATCAATGAAATAGCGCCCCGACCCCATAATTCAGGGCATTTCACGCTCGACGCCTGTTACCATTCCCAATTTGAGCAGCAGGTGCGGATGATTTGTGATTTGCCAGCTGCGCGTCCCGATCAGCACACTCCTGTTGCCATGTTGAATTTACTGGGCGATATTTGGCCTGACCAAGATGGCCCAAATTGGCAACGAGTTTTGGAAGCGCATCGAGCCCAATTGCATTTATACGGGAAAAAAGAAGCCCGTCGAGGTCGGAAAATGGGGCATATCAATTTTCTGCAGACCGAGCAAAAGACCGCGTTGGAACAGTTGCAAGCAGTCAGATATTTACTCGAGGATTGATTAATTTAAGTTATTTTGTATCTGAATAACGGAGTGATTTCACTGTTGGTTCATTAAATGCACAGGTAAAATTTTGCTAATTCAATGACATTGCGTTATAACTATCAGACTAGTCATACGTTTTGAAATTTGGCAGTGTTTCTTAAGTAGTGTTTTTTAATCAGAATACACGAAATTACAATAACGATGGTTCATAGCCATCATATCTGGAGATTGAGTGATGAAAAAAGTGGTTTTAGCTGCAGCCGTTGCAGCAATGGTGGGTGTTTCAATGACAGCAAGTGCCCAGTTTTTTGACGACGGTTCAGGTTATGGTTATGGAGACGGTCGTTGGAATAGCTATGGTAATACCTATGGTTATGGTGATGGTAGTGCACGTGGAGCAGGTCGTGGCCGTGGTCGTGGCACGGGTTCCGGCGATGGTGAAGCAGAATTTGGAATGAATTTTAAAGGCCGTGGTAAAGGTAATCTAGATGCGGATACCGATTTCGATGCCAATACTGATTGGCGTGGTAACTCATACGGCAGTGGTTATGGAAATTGGGATGGTCGTGGTTATGGTAGCGGCTACTCTCGTTCTTATGGCGATGGTTATGGTTATCGTCCTTATGGTGGCAACCCCTACTGGGGGCAGGGCCAACAAGGCCCATGGGGTATGATGCCTCAGCAGATGATGCCACCACAAATGGCGCCTGCACCTGCACCTCAGCAGTAAGTTAGTCCACTAACTTAAATGAAAAGAAGGCAGTTCATTTGAACTGCCTTTTTTATTGAACGCACTATTTAAACGGCTTTAATCCCTCTGGCCACGGTATAGGTTTTACCCTGTTTGATTTTTTCATAATGACCGAAGACTTCCAGGAAACCGCGTTTAAAAAACTGGCGTAATCCGGTAATGGTGACGATATAGAAACTGCCTCCGGGTTTGAGATATTTCAATGCATCAAATAAGTAGATATATAACATTTCTTTACCTACCTTTGCGGGTATGTTTGAAACTATCAGGTCAAACTGCTGTGGCGGAATTTGATCAAAACCATTGCTCAATAAACACTCGGCATTGTTGATGTGATTGAGTTGTCGGTTCTTTTCTGAATAATCAACGGCTACAAAATCTTTATCTACCAGTAATGTTTTACCTTGAGGGGCGCACTTGGCCAAGGTTAGACCGAGTATGCCGTAACCACAGCCTAGATCCAGACAATTATCGTTACCTGAAATTTCAAGATAATCCAGAAGCAGTTGTGAGCCTTCATCAATGGCGCGAGGCGAGAACAGTCCCCAGGTGGTTTTCAGGGTCAGGGCGTGGCCTTTCTGGTGCGTTACCAGGGTGAGGTCCTGGCGAATGAGTGCATTATACTCGGTTAAATTTTTCATCAGGTGGATTTAGGATTAATAGCGTTCAGCTGTGATTAAGAAATAATACGTACACTTTACAAAGTCAGGAGGCTTTGTAACAATGCCGCGCTGAATTGGCAAGTCATCATGTTTTGCAGGCCTTTTCTATCTATTGAGGAGATTTTTTATGAAATTGTTTTCTACTGTTGTTTTAGCTTCTGCTCTCGCAGTATCTGGCCAGGCACTGGCTGGTGATGCGGCGGCAGGAAAATCTGCTTATGCTGCCAAGGGTTGCATCGGCTGTCATGGTGCTGGTGGTAAATCAGTGGTACCGACTTACCCATCACTGACAGGTAAAGATGCGGCATTTGTTAAGCAGAACCTGACAGATTTTCGTGCAGGAAAGCGCCAGAATCCAACCATGAATGCCATGGCGGCAGGTTTATCTGACGCGGATATTGATAATCTGGCAGCCTATATTGGCGGATTATAATAACCAGTTAGCACAAGTTTATTAAAGCCGGTTTACCGGCTTTTTTTATGTTCTTGAGCCCACTTGGCTGATGCAAGAACCCCATCAAACCAGGTAATACTTTCCAGCCGTGGCTATGGTGACGGTAAGGATACCGATCAAGGTATTCAGTCCTACCAGAAATCGAATCTGATTAAGTTGCTTGGCTGCTGCAGGTATGTCTCCTGCATCCAATGCTCTTTTAATGCGTTTGAACGGCGCAAAGAACACATGCAGGAAAATCAAAATCATCACCACGCCTAATCCCGTCATGATATGTATAAACAATGGCGCACCGGCAAAGCCACCGTAAGGCATAACCAGCATGACTCCAGTCACAGGAGCCAAAATGATGCTGACCCATACCCACGGGAAAAATCGGCTAAATACATGGCGCCAGAGATTCAGTCGCACAGGGGGTTCCAGTTCACTCGCTGCCACCGGACGCAGTATCATATAGGCAAAGAACATACCGCCTACCCAAATTACAACAGCCAGTACATGAAGCGCTAAGCTCAGACCCATCTCTTCTTCTCCCATTCAAAAGGGCAACATTTTAAGGTTTTTAAGCGCTGAGACCAGTAAATGATCAATAGGGCTGAAATTTTATGATGATTCGTGTACATTCGCGTCTCATTTTTAACAGCTTCGGGATTTGTTATGTCTGATTTTCTGATCGCGCCGTCTATTTTGTCGGCTGATTTTGCCCGTCTGGGCGAAGAAGTAGATAACGTTATCGCATCCGGTTGTGATGTGGTGCATTTTGATGTGATGGATAATCACTATGTGCCTAACCTGACCATAGGACCATTGGTGTGTGAAGCCTTGCGTAAACATGGCGTGACTGCACCCATCGATGTTCATCTGATGGTCAAACCGGTGGATCGTATCATTCCTGACTTTGCCAAAGCTGGAGCCACCTATATTACATTTCATCCCGAAGCATCCGAGCATATTGACCGTAGCCTGTCATTAGTGCGTGATAATGGTTGTAAATCAGGCCTCGTGTTTAATCCGGCAACTCCATTGGATTATCTTAAATATGTGATGGATAAAGTGGATGTGGTTCTGCTGATGTCAGTAAACCCAGGATTCGGTGGCCAGAGTTTTATTCCCGCTACTTTAGACAAACTGCGCGAAGCTAGAAAGATGATAGATGAATCGGGTTACGATATTCGTCTGGAAATCGACGGTGGTGTTAAAGTCGATAACATTGCAGAAATTGCGGCAGCAGGAGCCGATATGTTTGTTTCGGGTTCCGGTATATTTGGCGGAGCGAATACTGATGATCCGCATACCTACGACTCAATTGTTGCGCAAATGCGAGATGAGTTAGCCAAGCTCTGATAATAGAGTGACCCTGCTTAAACCCGAGATGATTTTAATCGACGTGGATGGCACGCTGGTAGACAGTGTGCCGGACTTGGCTTATTGCGTCGACGAAATGATGAAGCAACTGGGATTGCCTGAACGCGGGGAAGATGCGGTTCGTCATTGGGTCGGAAACGGGGTTGAGCGTCTGGTAAAGCGTGCCCTGTTAAACCAGTTAGATGGTGAACCGGATCAGGACTTGTATGAGAAAGCATTGCCTGTATTCCGCGCTTTGTACGCGGAAAATACTTCCAAGCGTAGTCATTTATATGATGGCGTTAAAGAAGGGCTCAAATATATGAAAAACCAGGGTTACCGACTGGGTTGTGTAACAAACAAAGCCGGTGAATTCACCTTGCCCATTCTTCGAGACCTTGGGGTTGAGGATTATTTTGAAGTGATTATCTGTGGTGATGACACCCCGCGAAAAAAACCTGATCCATTACCGTTATTGACAGCTGCCGAACGTATGTTAGTAAAACCTGAGAATGCCTTGATGCTGGGTGATTCCCAAAGTGATGTCAAAGCTGCCAGGGCGGCAGGTTTTCAGGTAGTGTGTATGAGCTATGGTTACAACCACGGCGAAGATATCCGTAGCTTTGGCCCTGACGCTGTGATAGATTCATTTACCGAGTTGCAACACTACCTCTAGAACACGACTGGCAATGACTCACTATCGGTTAATTAACCTATATGCAAAAGAATACTGGCGATGGTAAAACTTCATCGATACCACTTTTTTTTGCCTGTTAATTATCGCGTAAGTCATTACTATGAAGCTGGAACAATTTGAACATCTAAAAGCCACCTGCAATCGCATTCCCCTGGTCCGGGAAGTGGTTGCTGACCTAGATACTCCTCTCAGCGTTTACCTGAAGCTGGCCGACAAACCTTTCAGTTATTTATTTGAGTCTGTTCAGGGCGGCGAAAAATGGGGACGTTACTCGATTATTGGACTGGGCTGCCAAACCCGTTTAACAGTTCACGGTTACCAAGTCACCGTAGAGACCAACGAGGAGATCATCGACCAGCAAATAGTAGAAGATCCTCTGCAATATATTGAAACCTATATGCAGGGATTCAAGGTCGCTGAGCTGGATTGCCTGCCTCGTTTCAATGGTGGATTGGTGGGTTATTTTGGCTATGACACCATTCGATATATTGAACCCAAGTTAAAAAATAATCCAAATCCTGATAAACATAATACACCCGATATCCTGTTGATGTTGAGTGAGGAGCTCGTCGTTTTTGACAATCTGGCTTCACGGATGTTTATCGTGGTCTATGTAGATCCGCAACAGGATGATGCCTATGGGGTGGGGCAGAAGAGACTGGATGACCTGGTTGATTTGATCCATGCTAAGCAAGTCAATTTGCCGAGTAAAGCAACTACAAGTTATGTGCAAGAAACGGATTTTGAGTCGGAGTTTACCCGGGAAGGCTACCAACAGGCCGTTGAAAAAGCCCGGCAGTACATCATCGATGGTGACGCGATGCAGATTGTACTGTCGCAAAGACTGTCGATTCCATTTAACGCCGAACCGATCAACCTGTACCGCGCATTAAGAGGGCTCAATCCATCGCCTTATATGTATTTCCTTAATCTGGGTGATCATCATGTAGTGGGATCGTCACCGGAAATACTGGTTCATTTGGAACAGGGACAGGTCACGGTCAGGCCGATTGCCGGCACTCGACCCCGTGGCATGAACGAGCATGAAGATAAACAACTTGAAGCGGAATTATTGAATGATCCCAAGGAATTAGCTGAGCATCTGATGCTCATTGACCTGGGTCGCAATGATGCAGGGAGAGTGAGTGAAACTGGCTCGGTGAAATTAACCGATAAAATGATTATAGAACGATACTCGCATGTCATGCATATTGTCTCCAATGTGGAGGGTCGGTTGAAACCGGGATTGAATGCGATGGATGTATTGCGTGCGACTTTCCCCGCAGGGACCGTCTCCGGGGCGCCCAAGATCAGGGCTATGGAAATCATTGATGAACTGGAACCGGTAAAACGCGGCATCTATTCCGGTGCGGTTGGTTATTTATCCTGGAGCGGCAATATGGATACCGCCATCGCCATCCGCACCGCCGTTATTAAAGACAAGAAACTGTATATTCAAGCAGGAGCGGGTATTGTCTATGACTCGGTTCCGGAAAATGAATGGGCTGAAACCATGAATAAGGGCCGGGCCATCTTTACCGCGGTAGCCCAGGCAGAGGCAGGACTCATGCCACGTGATCCTTGCCTGGTCTCAGAGGAGAAGGTGTCGTGAAGGTATTAATGATCGATAACTATGATTCATTTACTTATAACCTGGTGCAATACCTGGGCGAGTTAAAGGTCGATGTAGAGGTGGTTCGTAATGACCAATACAGTGTGGATCAGGTGAAACAGAATAATGCTTCTCATATCATGATTTCTCCTGGACCCTGTACTCCTAATGAGGCCGGTATCTCCATGCCAGTCATAGAGGCGATGGCCGGTATCAAACCCATACTGGGTGTTTGCCTGGGGCATCAAAGCATTGGCCAGGTTTTTGGAGGCGATATTATCCATGCCAATGAAATCATGCATGGTAAAACCTCTATGATTTACCACAACGGCGAAGGCGTTTTCAGTGGGTTGGACAATCCTTACGAGGCTACTCGTTACCATTCGTTGGTGATTGATAAAAAAACTTTACCGGAATGCCTTGAAATGACCGCCTGGACGCAAAAAGAAGATGGCACCGTGGATGAAATCATGGGGGTACGTCATAAAGAAATGGCAGTGGAAGGTGTCCAATTTCATCCTGAATCTATCCTGACTCAGTACGGTCATGAATTACTGCAAAATTTCTTGGATACCCACTAGAAGGTAAAACGCATATGAATATTCAACAAGCCATTAAATCGGTGATTGCGCGGCAAGATTTAACGCGTGAGGCAATGACTCAAGTAATGCAGCAAATTATGACGGGTGAAGCGACGCCGGCGCAGATTGGTGGATTTCTCGTGGGACTGCGCATGAAAGGAGAAACCGTCGACGAGATCAGCGCGGCGGCTGCAGTGATGCGTGAACTGGCCACCCGTGTTCATGTCGATTCTGATCATCTTGTGGACACCTGCGGTACTGGAGGGGATTCCTCCGGCAGTTTTAACATCTCCACTGCCAGTGCACTGGTTGCCGCTGCTGCCGGAGCGCATGTGGCAAAACATGGGAATCGTTCAGTATCGAGTAAGTCAGGGAGTGCTGACGTGTTGGAAGCTGCGGGCGTTAATTTGGACTTAACACCGGAACAGGTGGCGCACTGTGTCGAGGAAGTGGGCGTTGGATTTCTTTTTGCGCAGAAACACCATAGTGCCATGCGTCATGCGATTGGGCCACGAAAGGAAATGGCGGTGCGAACGATATTCAATGTACTGGGCCCTTTAACCAATCCTGCGGGCGCACCCAACCAGGTGATTGGTGTTTTTGATAATGAGTTGGTAGAACCCGTTGCTCAAGTATTGCAACAATTGGGTAGTCGACATGTCATGGTGGTGCATGCGGATGATGGCATGGATGAAATCAGCATCTCAGCTCCCACGCATGTTGCTGAGTTAAAGGACGGCGAAGTCAGAACCTATACTCTGACACCGCTTGATTTTTCCATGCAAACCAGTGACGTCGCACAGATCAGGGTAGACAGCATCGAGCAAAGTCTGTCGATGATTGAATCCGTTTTGGATAATAGCCCTGGACCTGCTCATGATATCGTATGCTTAAATGCTGGAGCGGCCATTTATGTCTCAGGGCTGGCTGACTCTCATGCCGAGGGCGTCAAAATGGCTCAACAAGCCATTGTGGATGGTCATGCGAAGAATGTATTACAACAACTGGTTGCTGCCAGTAACCGTTAGCCGTATGCAGAATCAGTCCGATATTCTCCAAAGGATTCTGCAGCGTAAGGCGGAAGAAATCCAGAACCGTGAGGCGGTAACGTCGCTGTCGGTTCTTGAATCTCGTTTAACGGCAGCAGCTCCGGTACGTGGTTTTGTCGCTGCCTTACAGCACAAGCTGCAAAATCATAAGCCGGCTATCATTGCAGAAATCAAAAAAGCCTCGCCGAGTAAGGGTGTGATCCGACAAGATTTTGATCCTGTGGCCATCGCTACTGCTTATGCCAAAGCTGGCGCTGCCTGTTTATCTGTTCTAACGGATGTTGATTTTTTCCAGGGCCATGACGAATATCTGGTTGCAGCCCGTAATGCCTGTGACCTACCCGTAATCCGCAAGGATTTCATCATTGATGCCTATCAGGTGGTTGAGTCACGGGTTTTGGGTGCGGACTGCATACTGCTGATTGTCGCTGCATTGGAACAAGAGCAATTAAAACACCTATACCAGCTGGCCAAGGAGTTGGATATGGATGTACTGGTTGAAGTTCATGATGAGCAGGAGATGCAGCGTGCGTTGGACCTTGATCCGCCTATGATCGGAATCAATAATCGAAACTTGAGAACCTTTGAAACCAGCCTATATACGACCTTACAAATGCAGAACATGGTTCCTACTGATTGTTTTGTGGTGACCGAGAGCGGTATACATACACATGATGACGTGGTGTTCATGCAGGATCATCAGGTCAATGCTTTTTTAGTCGGTGAAGCCTTTATGCGTCAACCAGATCCCGGAAAGGCACTGGAGGATATTTTTTTCAGTTAGAGGCTATACGCTACTGGCTAAGGTTTAACGGGTACCAAATACAACAATGGTTTTCCCATGAGCTGAAATCAGATTATCTTCTTCCAATGCTTTAATAACGCGCCCTGCCATCTCGCGAGAACACCCTACAATCTTGGCTATTTCTTGACGTGTCACTTTGATTTGCATCCCATCTGGGTGGGTCATTGCATCCGGTTGTTTAGCGAGATCTAATAAGCAGCGTGCAACCCGTCCGGTGACATCCATGAATGCCAGGTTACTGACTTTACGACTGGTATTGCGTAAACGGTCGGCTAATTGAGCAGAGAGTTGAAACAGGATTTCCGGACTTTCCTTGGCCAGTGTCATGAATTGGCTGTAATGGATTTCTGCGATTTCACACTTGGTTCGAGTATTGACCCAGGCACTGCGTTTTAAGTTCTTTTCAAATAAACCCATTTCACCGAAAAAGTCTCCGGCATTGAGATACGCCAGTACAATTTCATTACAATCTTCGTCTTCGATCACAACACTCACTGATCCCGAGATGATGTAATAGAGGGTGTGTGATTCATCTCGAGCATGAATAATGGTTTGGCGTGCCGGCAAGGTTTTTTTATGACAATGTTTCAAAAAACTTTCCAGGGCCGGGTTGGTTTGCGGTTCAAGTTTTCTGATAGGGTCCAAGCTCACAATGATTCCTGTTGATATTTTTTTAGTCGCGCTAACATAGCATAGTTAAAGTATGAACAAAACGGTAAATGAAGTATGAAATCTAAGGTGAAATGGCTGGATAATATGAGCTTTGTGGGCGAGTCAGCCAGTGGTCATAGTGTGGTTATGGATGGCCCCCCAGAATTTGGGGGACAAAATCTCGGCATTCGTCCCATGGAGCTATTAATTCTGGGATTGGGAGGGTGCAGTTCATTTGATGTGATGCTGATTTTAAATAAATCAAAACAAAAGGTTGATCACTGCGAAGTCG
>JASJBW010000076.1 GCA_030066315.1 Gammaproteobacteria bacterium | reverse complement strand
AAAAGGCTGGCCGAGAAATCCCTACAATATGCCCGCCAAGCTCTATGCTTAGAACTGCAAGATTTGTGCAGCAAGCTCGGGGAACCGTTAGATGAATTCGAACCCGTGCTGACCCGGGTAAAATCTTCTGAACAATCCTTGCTCTATGCTTTTGGCAGTGCCTGGGCCGGCTGGCTTCAGGTGAATAGCGATGACTGGAATGCAGTCGCTCAAATACCCAAACTGAATGCAATATTCAAACACTCAATCTCTCTTAATGAAGCGCATGACCATGGCGGTGCTCATCTCTATCTAGGGGTGCTGGCATCACAGATACCCCCCAGCCTGGGAGGTAAACCCGAGTTGGGGCGTTATCATTTCGAACGAGCACAACATTTTTCCAACAACAAGAATTTGATGGTCAATGTCATGTTTGCAGAACATTATGCGCGCCTGGTATTTGACCAGGAACTCCACGATCAATTATTACAGCAAACACTGAATACTGATATTGAGGCGCCGGGCATGACCTTGATCAATACGTTAGCTAAACAACGAGCCAGCCAATTACTGGCTGAATCCCAGGACTTTTTTTAATACTTTTATATGAAACATCTCTCACTTATTTTTTCCGTTATTCTATTCTTTGGAATCTACAGCATGCCTAGCCAGGCTTTAACCCTCAAGATTGCCACCCTGGCGCCCGCGGGCACCTCATGGATGAAAGAGATGAAAAAAGGAGCCAAAGCCATAAAAAGCAAAACCAATGGTCGGGTAAAAATTAAATTTTATCCGGGCGGGGTTATGGGTAACGATAAAAGCGTACACCGCAAGATCAGGATCAATCAATTACAGGGTGGTGCCTTCAGCCCCAGTGGCATGGCACATGTGGATAACTCAATACAGACTTATAGTCTCCCGATGGTATTTAACTCTTTTGATGAAGTGGATTACGTTCGTACCCGTATGGACGATAAGATTAAGCAAAAAATGGCTGATAATGGATTTGTTATCCTGGGTATCACTGAAGGTGGTTTTGCCCGAATTATGTCGACGCAACCGATCAACACGATGGAAGAGATCAGAAACAGCAAGGTCTGGATTCCTGAAGGCGATATCCTGGTTGAGCAAACCTTCAAAACCATGGGTATCAATCCCATACCCTTACCCATAGCCGATGTTTTCACAGGACTGCAAACAGGCTTGATTGACACCATTACCGCGACCTCTACCGGAGCTATCGCTTTTCAATGGCACACCAAGGTTTCTTATATGGTTGATACGCCGGTGTTGTATTTAATCGGCATTCTGGCAGTCAATAAAAAAACTTTCGACAAGATTAAACCTCAGGATCAACAAATAGTGCTTGAGGAAATGAACAAAGTATTTGATAACCTGGATAGCCTGAATCGTAAAGATAACATCAATGCTACCCAGGCTTTACCCAATCAGGGCATTAAAATGATCACGCCTTCTGATGATCAAATCAAAATATGGAAATCTCTGTCCACGCAATCAATCACCTCCATGGTTGACTCGGAAATCATGGATTCCGATCTTGTCAACGAGTTACAGCAGTATCTGGATGAATTCCGAAAACAGCAACCATGAACATCCATCATGGAAATAACTATAAATAGCATTCATAAGCCAGGCTGGCCAATCTTTACACCATGAAGATCCTGAATCGCACAGTACATTTACTTGAGGACAGCCTGCTCATTATCTTGCTTGTCAGCATGATCATTCTCGCCAGTGGCCAGATTGCATTACGCAATTTTTTCGAAATTGGCATTGTTTGGATCGATCCTTTACTACGCGTTCTGGTACTGTGGACCGGACTTATTGGTGCCACAGTGGCAAGCCGGGGTAACAAACATATCCGCATTGATTTGCTGTCTCATTTTTTCAAGAAAAGGGCTCATATGGCAATGCAATCTTTTGTTGCCTTATTTACCACTTTGGTTTGTGCAGTAATTGCCTGGCATGGCGCTCGCTGGGTCCTCATGGACTATACGGATAATTTAATTGCTTTCTCGGATCTACCGGCATGGGCTCTGGAAATCATCATACCTTTGGCATTTGGATTAATTGCCCTGCGTTACGCTATTCATTGTGTTCAGTGGTTCCGCATGTTTCTGTCATACCCAGATCATGACCCGGAACTGAATCCGGAAAGCTGATGAGCTTTTTCTCACCCGCTCTGCTATTACTTGCGATCATGCGAACACCCTTGTTTGCGGTGATCGCTGCGAGTGCCATGCTCGGTTTTTATATTGAAGAAATTGACCTTTCGGTAATCGCTATTGAAGTCTATCGCCTTGCCGAAATGCCGGTACTCCTTGCCATACCCCTGTTTACTTTTGCCGGTTACATGCTGGGTGAATGCCGGGCTTCTCAGCGTTTGGTGAATTTGACCCATAGCCTGCTGGGCTGGTTACCCGGGGGACTGGCCATTGTAGCTATTGTGGCCTGCGCGTTATTCACTGCCTTTACCGGTGCTTCAGGTGTCACCATTGTGGCCCTGGGCGCTCTGTTATACCCGGCCCTCAAGGAGGCCGGTTACAGTGAAAATTTCAACCTGGGCCTACTCACCAGCTCAGGAAGCCTGGGGTTATTGTTTGCCCCGGCTTTGCCTTTAATATTATATGGCGTCGTGGCTCAGCAAATGGATCTGGATGATCCCGTCAGTATCGATCAATTGTTTATTGCCGGCGTTTTACCCGGCTTTTTAATGCTTTTTTTATTAAGCATTTACAGCATGATGCAGCCACGTAAAGCACAGGAACCCGCAAATCGATCAAAACCCGCCACCTGGCAAACCCTTAAGGAAGCCAAGTGGGAATTACCGCTACCCTTTTTGGTTTTGGGAGGTATTTACAGTGGTTACTTTGCGGTGTCTGAGGCCGCCGCAGTCACCGCTTTGTATGTTTTGATCGTAGAAGTCTTCATCATGAAGGAAATAAAAATTCAGCAATTACCGGGTATCATTCGAGAATCCATGATTCTGGTCGGTGGCATCATGATCATCCTGGGTGTGTCCTTGGCATCAACCAATTATCTCATTGATACTGAGGTCCCTACGCGCCTGTTTGAATTTATTCGTGAGCACATCGATAACAAGCTGACCTTCTTGATCCTTTTAAATTTATTTCTGCTCATCTTGGGGATGATGCTCGATATATTTTCAGCTTTAGTCATTATTGTGCCCATCATATTACCCATTGCCGTGGGTTATGGAATCCATCCCGTTCACCTGGGGATAATTTTCCTGGCCAACATGCAGCTGGGGTACTTCACACCTCCAGTAGGGATGAATCTATTTATTGCAAGCTACCGATTTAAAAAACCGGTCATGCGTTTATACCGGGCCACTATTCCCTTCTTTATTATTTTATTAATAGCCGTACTGATCATTACTTATTGGCCCGCATTGAGCCTGGTATTAATACAATGAGCCTGGACATCTGGATCGCCTTCACGATTGCCTGTATTGTGATTTCTATCTCTCCAGGCGCAGGTGCCGTAAACACCATGAGCAACGGGCTTCATTATGGTGTCAGGCACAGTATTCCGGCCATCATGGGCTTACAGCTCGGTTATGGCGCTCAATTCGTGATTGTAGGCATCGGACTGGGCACCGTGTTGGCTTCTTCCAATACCTTGTTTGAAGTGATCAAATGGCTGGGAGTCGCTTACCTGGTATGGCTGGGTATCCAGAAATGGCGTCAACCCATGTTGAGAATAGACATGAACACTTCTACCACCAATCTGGATTACCAACGACGTTTTTGGCAAGCTGCTTTTGTGAATCTCACGAATCCCAAGGCCACCGTATTCCTGGTTGCCTTGCTGCCACAGTTCCTGGAACTGCACAAACCTCAATTGCCTCAATTCAGCATCATGACCCTAACCGGGATCAGCATTGATATCCTGGTCATGCTGGGTTACGCCACCTTGGCGACCACCATTGCGCGCTGGATGAAATCAGACCAGCATCAAAGCTGGTTGAATCGATTGTTTGGCTCAATGTTTGTGGTCGCTGCGGGACTCATGGCGACCTATCAAAGAGATTAATCGAAAACGTCACGCCGACCTATAACCCCATTGTAAGAATCATTTTTTATGGCATCATGTGTTTATGAAAAAAATGATGATTCTTTTAACCTTGTTGACCAGCTTAACGGGTTGTGCAACCCATTCTTCAGCCGTGAGTGAATACGAAAAACCACTGTTATGGGTCAAGGATGCTGATGCTGAACAGGATGCTCAAAACGCTTTAAACAAGGGTGATTTTCGCATGTTGGCCTTGAGTCAACGTGGCACCATTATTCCAGGCATTGATCCCAGACAGAACGCCAAATATGAACTTAAGTGTGGCATCAGGATGCTCGAGGGCATGACAGATACCGTGCGCAGCCAGCAACATTTGGAACTGATGCAGCAAGTACATGCCTATGCCAAGGCTTATAACACCCTTATTAAAAATAGGTGCAAGCCCTAGTCAAAAATCGCTATTTCGGATGAGTTTCCTGGCGACAAATCCTGTTGAAAGCATCAGTAGCCACCACCATTCGAATGCACCACTGCCGCCGCCATCATTGGAATTATTTGGAGTATCGGATTCCGTTGAGCATACCTCTGCTGGTGTATCGAAGATCGTATAAAGAACACCTGCGGCGTTATAAAATACGTTCTTATCATTGGTCGTGACAACGGCAGTACCCATGATATCCAGATCACCATCCGAAATGTCATAAAAGATATTATCACTGCATTGCAGTTTAAAACGACCCACAGGCACATCGACATCAGGCACAGAAATTCTATAAGTACCATTATTCGGTACATTGTTATGCAACGCAATTTCTGAATAGCTCGTCTTGCCCGCGTTAAACGCCAACAGGCTGATATCTACCTCACTACAAGAGACGGGAGGCTGATCGGTGTTGGCGACATTCCAATCCAATTGATACTCACCCGGAGTCAGGTTGCGCGCTGTCTCGAATGTGGTGATTTCAAAGGGTCCTGAAGCATTATCCACCGAGACCTCGACATCATCCTGTGCCAGGCCACTTTTAGCATCCCTGACGGTCACGCGAAAATTCAAGTCCCGGGTTTTACAGGCCAGCACTTCGCTATCGTCGTATTTATTCTGAAGCGTGGTACCCAGTGCTGGAAAATGTCTTTCGGAATCGCTACTTGGCAAGTAACTGCGAAACAAGGGATTATCACCCAGATCTGTACCCAAAGTGGTCGTAGTAGTCGCTGTGCCGAGGTTCATTTGGTCCCAGGAATAAGTTAAGTCATCGCCGTCAGCATCACTGGCTTCTGCCGATAAAACAAAAGGTGTTTTACGCGGAATGGTGAAATCACTTCCAGAGTTAATAATGGGTTCATTGGGATTGGTAACCGGTTCTATAGAACCGCAACTGCTACCACCACCACTGCTCGTAAATCCATCTATTACACTAATGCTGCCGGCATGAAACAAGGCATCTGAATTCAGTTGTAATGACTCTCCGGCACAAATACCTGCATAAGCCATAATCGTGGATCCACTGCCTGGCTCATAAGCGGCCGAGGCAACACGGTTACCACCACCGCAATTACCCGAGGTGCCATTAAAAGTATGTTCTGCGCCAAACTGGTGGCCAATTTCATGGGCTACATAATCAATATAGAAAGGATCATTACTCGGATTAAAGAAGCCCGACACACCCTGGGCTTTCCGACTGGCATCGCAAACCGAACCCACCTGGGCAATACCGCCTCCTCCAGTACTGAATACATGGCCGACATCATAATTTGCTGAACCGACAATATCGTCTAAATTCACCTGGTTTTCACCCAGCATAATGGTTCCATTCGAGTTAGTGTATGGGTCAGTGGTTTCATCGGTATAAAGTAAAGCAGTATCCGATACCAGATTGAGTCGAATGGCTAAATCCCGCTCATAGATTTGATTCACTCGATTGATAGCTACTACTATTTCTGAGTAGGCTGCCGAAACTCCGGGTCCCACTGCATTGACATATTCGGCTGTGCCGGCCACTGCGAGGCGATACTCCCTTAGATTACCCGGCGTTCGAAAAGCTGGTGAAGTTTTAAATCCTAGGGGTGTATGATGGTTGTGGCTTTCCACTCCGCAATTAAAAGGTTGAGATGCCGTTTGTTCATTACGTAAAGCAACCTGGTAAGTGTCATTGACTCCCGGATCGATATAGACCGTGCCCCTGGGACTGGTGATCATGCCGTGGAATCCCCTGGAGGTCATACTCAAGCGGCCACTGGCATAGCGGTCATCAATGCCATAAACCTTGTAGGTGTTGATCTCGGGGTATTGGGCTGCCAGTTCAGGCGCCATAATGGGGGACTCTTCAATGCTAAAGGCCTGGATGGAATCTTCACCCACGGGCAAAGTGATCTGACTTACTGAGGAAATCTGGCCTTCACTCGCCGCACGAGAAAGCACCTGACTGAGTTTTACCTTATCTGCCTTGAAGTAATGCCGAGGGTTGTCAGAAATGTGTGCAGAACGTGATTGAACGGATGGATTATCGGCGACGGCTTGCCAAATATCATTCGCATGGACCTGAACCAAAGCCAGCATGCTAAACAGTCCTATCATGAGTTTCCGGCGCAGCATCAATAATCCCTGGCAAAATATTGAGTTTAGCCCAATAACATTAAAAATGTCTGGAATTACCGGACCAGCGTAGGTAAATCATTCCCAATCTGGGGGTCAGTCTCTAAACCTGGAATCCGTTATGCAAACGGGTGCCGAACGATTATGGTTTCTGCACGATCTGGACCCGTAGAAATGATATCAATCGGTGTACCGGTTAATGCTTCGATCTTTTTCAGGTATTCCTGAGCGGCCTGAGGCAATTCATCGTAGGATTTAATGCCCACTGTGGACTGCTGCCAACCGGGCATTTCGATAAATTCAGGATCACACTCTTCAAAACGATCAGAGCCGACCGGTGGTGTCGTTACGCGTTCACCATTCAAATTGTAAGCCACCGCGATTTTTATGGTCTCCAGTTCATCCAGCACATCGAGCTTGGTAATACAGATACCGGTGACAGAATTAATCTTTAATGATCGATTCAGGGCCACAATATCCAACCATCCACAACGACGTTGTCGGCCTGTAGTCGCACCAAACTCATGCCCCTTGGTACCCAAATATTTTCCGATTTCATCACCCTCATCAGACTCCAGTTCATACACCAGTTCTGTGGGAAAAGGACCAGCACCCACACGGGTGGTATAGGCTTTAACAATGCCCAGTATGTAATCCAGGTCTGCGGGACCCACACCGGATCCTGATGCCGCCCCACCCGCTGTCGTAGTCGAGGAAGTAACATAGGGATAGGTGCCATGGTCGATATCCAATAAAGCACCCTGAGCGCCTTCAAACATGACGGACTCACCCTTGGCCTTCATATCATGCAGAATGCCGGGGATATCACCGATTAAATCTTTTAATTCCTCAGCATGAGCCAGTGCTTCATCAAGTACGGCCTGATAATCAACTGCAGGCTGTTTAAAATAATGTTCCAAGGCAAAATTATGGTAATCCATCACTTCCTTGAGTCGCTTGGCAAAATGATCGGCATCCAGTAACTCACCCAGACGTATGCCACGCCGGGAGATCTTGTCTTCATAACAGGGGCCGATACCACGACCTGTAGTGCCAATGGCTTTTTTACCACGTGCGATTTCACGGGCCTGATCCAAAGCAATGTGGTAAGGCAATATCAACGGACAGGATTCGCTGAGACGAATTCTTTCACGGGCAGGCACCCCATTTTTTTCGAGCATTTCCAGCTCTTCCAGCAACGCACTGGGTGACAAGACAACGCCGTTACCGATCAGGCAAAGTACATTATCACGCAAAACTCCTGACGGAATCAGATGTAAAACCGTTTTCTGACCGTCTATAACCAGCGTATGCCCGGCGTTATGCCCCCCCTGAAACCTGACTACTGCCTGTGCCTTGTCAGTCAGCAGGTCAACAATTTTACCTTTACCTTCATCACCCCATTGTGTACCGATGACGACTACGTTTTTTGCCATTGTATATTTACCCGTTTTTGAAGAATCCGTAATGATTGGGATTATGCTTGTTTAATGATCCATTCCGAACCATCTTTAATAATAACTCGATTACACCCTTGTTGTCTGGGTGAGACCTTTCCCGATGACAAATCCTTGATGACTCGATTCCCTTTTTCTCTGAGCGCTTTTACAAATCCTATAAGCACTTCATCATTATCATTAGGCGCAAGAATTGATTCTGAATCTCCAACCTCTACTCCTGACAATTGGTACAGGGTCAGCAAATCCGTACTGAAACCGGTGGCAGGTCGTGCAACTCCAAAGACAGCGCCAATGTCATCGTAGCGACCTCCTCGTGCAATCTCTCGACCCTGGCCGGGTTGAAAAGCCGCAAACACCAATCCCGTATGATATTCATAACCCCGTAATTCAGATAAGTCACAATGAATGAGCACGTCAGGGAAACGTTGTTGCACCCCCAAGGCTACTTGCTCGATATGATCAAGTGCTTGGAGGCAAGCTTTCGGGGCTTGTTTAAAAACTTCACGGGCCTCTTTGATGATTGCGACATCTCCATTTAACAACGCCAACTGACAGATTTGCTGACGCTTGTCTTCATCAATAGACTGTTCGCCGAGAAATGCTTTTAGTTCAGGAATGGATTTACGCTGTAGCATATCAAACAGCGGTTGTTCAAGCTCCAGCTCAAGCCCAGAATCTTCAAACAATCCGCGGAACAGTCCTACGTGCCCTAAATCGATCGAAACTTTTGTAAGATTGACACTGTGAAGGGTTTCCAGCATCAGACAGACCACTTCTATATCAGCAGCGATAGAATCATTGCCAAATATTTCAGCACCAATCTGCAACGGCGAGCGACTCGGATTTAAACCATCCGTGCGAGCGTGGATCAAGTGGCCACAATAACAAAGCCTGGAAATACCTTGATTACCCATCTGATGCGCATCAATACGGGCAACCTGGGGTGTCATATCAGACCTTAAACCCATCTGTTTGCCCGTGCTATGATCCACCAGGGTAAATGTTTTACTCTGCAAAGAATGGGCGGTACCGGTCAGCAGAGAATCAGTAAATTCAATCATAGCCGGCATCACCAGGTCATAACCCCAACGATCATAGAGCGTTAAAATTTTCTGTCGGTAATGTTCAATAGCGCGGGCGTCAGGAGGTAAGATTTCCTCGATACCATCCGGCAGTAACCAGCGGTTGTTAAAGGCATCCATCATCGTTTCATCCTCTAACCAGGTATAAACAAATCACACCGGTCAGCATGCTGCCTAAACCAATCATACGTATGGTTTTTTCTGGAAACGTGGCCATTTGCATCATGGTATTTTTGTAACCCGTTGGATTAATGAATGGTAGCAAGCCCTCAATCACCAGGACCAGTGACAAGGCGGCAAACAAATCAGTCCAGTTCATAGGGGCCCTATTATACGGAATGACAGGCGAGAAATTCGCCTGTCATTGATTGGATTAATTATTCTATTCCCGAGGAGTCTTTAAAAAACTTGAAGAAATCCGAGTCAGGATCCATGACTAGAATATCACTCGAGTCTTTAAAACTATTCCGGTAAGCATTCAGGCTACGATAAAACGCGTAGAAATCCTTATCCTTCCCATAAGCATCCGCATAAATCTTGGCAGCCTGAGCATCACCATCACCTCGAATTTCTTCCGACTTACGGTAGGCTTCTGCGAGTATTTCAGTACGCTGGCGATCCGCATTAGCCCGTATACCCTTGGCCTGTTCTTCACCGGCAGAACGAAAAGCCTTGGCTACCGTAGCACGCTCTTTAACCATGCGACCAAACACTGATTCTCTAACATTTTCAGGTAACTCAACCTTCTTGATACGGACGTCAACCAGTTTTATACCCAAACCCTTGGTTTTAGCGCCCGCATTTACGTTGACCGCCTCCATAATCGCGGAGCGTTCGCCAGAGATAACCTCACGTACGGTTTTAGAACCAAACTGACCTTTCATCTCGTCATTCAATATGGAAATGATTCGTGAGACGGCTATGCGTTCATCACCCTGGGTAGAGGCATAGTAATTTCGAGCATCAATGATGCGCCACTTGACGTAAGAATCCACGATGACGTTTTTCTTCTCACTGGTCAAAAAACGTTCAGAAGGGGTGTCCAAAGTCAGAACCCGGCTGTCGAATTTACGGATATTGTTGATGATTGGAATCTTCCAGTTCAATCCAGGCTCTGTCACCGTTGAAACGATTTCACCCAGCTTGAATTTAATCGCCAGTTCACGTTCGTGCACAATGTATGTGGAGAGCCACAATATCAGGCCAAGTAAACCAGCCACTACAAGACCAAATTTAATATTTGCCATTATCTTGTCTCCCTTAACCGACTGCGCGAGTTGTTGCGTCTAAATTCTTCAAGAATATCGCGTTGAGCGTTGGATCCACTTTCTGTCATGGAGGACTGCCATTGAGCTCCAGTCGACGTACCTCCCCCCGTGGGAGATATCAAGCGATCGAGAGGCAGGTAAGTCAGGTTACCTCCGCTTTTTACATCAATCACTACCTTGGGATTATTGGTCATCACCTCTTCCAAGGTCTCTATGTATAAACGTTCACGGGTCACTTCGGGTGCCAATGTGTATTCAGTCAGTAACTGATTGAAACGTTGCGTCTCACCCTGTGAGGATTTAATCATTTGTGTGCGATAAGCTTCAGCTTCTTCCAGAAGGCTTTGGGCATCACCACGAGCCTTGGGCACGATATCGTTACGATACGCATTCGCTTCGTTGATGATTCGCTGCTCATCCTCACGAGCCTTGATGGCATCATCAAAAGCATCCTGAACTTCTTCCGGCGGCTGGGCTTCATTGAGGTTGACCTGAAGCACGTTCAGACCGGTTTTATAGGAATCCAGTATTTCCTGCATGATACGCTTGGTTTCTGAAGCGATCTCAGAACGACCTTCGGTGATGATGAAGTCCATCTTATTGCGGCCTACCACTTCCCGTATCGAGGTTTCTGCTGCCTGTTTCAAAGTCACATCAGGATCACGTACCTCGAAGGCATATTCTTGCGCATTCTTGATGTTGTACTGTACTGCCAGACTCAGCGCGACAATATTTTCATCCTCGGTCAACATCTGCGAGTTATGATTGGTGGTACGAACACCTTCAACGTCAACCTGCTCTACCATATCAATCGGCCAGGGCAGGCGCCAGTGAGGACCTGGCATGGTTACATCCATGCGTTCTCCGAAGCGAGTTTCAACACCTCGCTTACCTTCGTCGACAATATAGATACCACTTAATATCCAGACGATGACTAAAGCGCCCAAGGCGAGCAATATAATGCCGGAAAAATCCTGATTGCTACTACCACCACGGCTGGAGCCGCCACCTTTGCCGCCTCCGAGAACGCCTCCCAGCTTATTCTTTAATTTGTTAAAAACTTCATCTAAATCCGGTGGGGCATCATTATTTCGCTGACCCCAGGGATCTTTGTCTTTACCCGGTTCATTCCAGGGCATAGTGATTCTCCAAAAGTGTAGTGAATGAGCTCCGTCAAAGCGGGCACAAAGGCCGGAATTTTAGGCGTGTTAGGCCACTCCTGCAAGCCTGTCTGATACGATATGGAATCGATCTGCAGAAAATTCAAGTTGTCGACACAACTTTTTAATCTGGATTTCACTGATATCCAAGGTCAGGCATATTGAGCCATCATCATTATAGCGCTCCCGACTCACGACCTTGTCTTGATACAAGCGTGAACGGATATGCCCTTCATCAGTTGCCAAAGTCAATTCGCAGTTCAGGGTCTGTTCCGAGAACCGTTCACCGATCACTTGCTTGAAGGCATCAAATCCAGACCTTGTCTTGGCTGACAACCACACCCGGTTGACTGCTCCAGACTCGTTGCGATCCACACGGGGTGAATATTCGATAAGATCAATCTTGTTAAAAATCTGTAATTGTGGTGTTGATGAGGCCCCAACCTCTTCCAATACACGGTTGACCGCATCAATTTTTTCCTGGCGATCTTCATCTGCCGCATCAATCACATGCAGGATCAGGTCAGCTTCTTGAGTTTCTTGCAGGGTGGCCCGAAAGGCTGCTACCAGATCGTGAGGCAAGTGCCGGATGAATCCCACCGTATCCGCCAGAATCACTTCAACATGATCATTGATCACCAGCTTTCTTAGAGTAGGATCTAGCGTGGCGAAGAGTTGATCCGCGGCATATGCATCTGCTTCTGTCAGTGCGTTGAATAAGGTGGATTTACCCGCATTGGTGTAACCGACGAGCGAAAGCGTGGGGATTTCCGCCTTGTGCCGGGCTTGTCGACTCTGTTGACGTTGCTTTTGCACCTTTTCCAGTCGATGATTCAGGTATTTGATGCGTTTGCCTAATAGTCGGCGGTCCGTTTCCAGCTGGGTTTCCCCAGGCCCCCTTAAACCAATACCGCCTTTCTGGCGCTCAAGGTGCGTCCATCCACGTACCAGCCTGGTAGATAGATGCTTGAGCTGGGCCAATTCAACCTGTAGTTTGCCCTCGAATGAATGCGCCCGCTGGGCAAAAATATCCAGAATCAGGCCCGTGCGGTCGAGAACACGGCATTGTAAGGCTTTCTCCAGGTTACGTTCCTGAGAAGGACTCAAGGCATGATTAAATAGAACGACATCAATGTGATGCTGGGCCACCAGACGGGTAATTTCGTCCAGTTTGCCTTTACCTACGAACGTTTTTGGGGAGGCAGTCTGTCGACTACCGACGATAACATCCACATCTTCAACATCAGCAGAGCGCACCAGCTCGATAAACTCGTTCAAATCATCCTGATCCGAATTTTGCGGAAAGTTTATATGGACGAGTAATGCTCTTTCACCGCCGTGCGGGCGTTCAAACTCGAACAATCAAACCTCCCGGCTGAGTTTATGAGTTGAAATCTTCTTCTGGTTTGTCGATCTGTACATTTCTGGCGGGTACTATCGTAGATACCGCATGCTTATAAACCATCTGACTGACATTATTCTTAAGCAGGATAACGAACTGGTCGAAAGACTCTATTTGCCCTTGTAATTTGATTCCATTGACCAGGAAGATAGAAACGGGAACGTGCTCTCGTCGAAGCGCGTTAAGGAAGGGTTCTTGTAACATTTGCCCTTTTGACATATCGGTTCTCCTAAATGTTATTATTCTATCAAACTCTTAAATGAGTGTATCAGAATTTCTTAAAGATCAAAAACGTGGTAACTAGCTATGGCCTGTTCGACAAATTTAAAGGCCTCATCCTCAGAAAATTGAAGAAAATCAAGGCGTTTGACCTGGTCATACTTACGTAACCAGGTCAATTGTCGCTTCGCCAGCTGCCGGGTAGCCACAATCGATTTTTCGACCATAGTGCTTTGACTGTAGTTTCCATCGAAATATTCCCACATTTGACGATAACCTACACAACGCATGGAAGGCATTTCCAGATTCAGATCCCCGCGCTGGTATAGATCTGATACTTCTTGTTCAAAGCCCTGATTAATCATTTCATGAAAACGTTGGGCGATACGTTGATGTAACTCGGTACGATCATTGACCTCCAACATCATGCGTGAAAATACGATGTCTGAACGTTGTTTATTCTGCCTGAGTAAAACCGACATAGGTTGACCGCTCAATCGAATCACCTCGAGTGCCCGTAAAATCCGCTGGGTATCCGTCACTTTCAAAGAGGCGGCCATTTCAGGATCTAGATCAACAAGTTTTTGATAAAGTGCCTCCAAACCCTGTTCATGTAATTCATCATTTAACGTTTTACGCGTAAGTGCATCCGCCTCGGGTAATGCATTCAACCCTTGTTCAAGCGCATGGAAATACATCATGGTTCCACCCACCAACAGAGGAATACGCTGTTGAGCATTAATTTGATGGATGAGTTGAATCGCTTGCTGGACAAAATTCCAGGCAGACCATTTTTCAGCAGGATCAAGAATATTGATCAGTTGATGGGGTGCCCGAAGTAATGTCTCTGGATCCGGCTTGGCCGTTCCAATATCCATACCCCGATAGATTAAGGCTGAATCAACACTGATGATATCCACTGGAAAACGTTCGACTATTTTGACTGCCAGGTCGGTCTTGCCGGTAGCTGTAGCCCCCATTAACAGTAAGGCATGAGGCTTTTGCGATGATGGTTTTATCATTGTCCACGCAAGAAAAGGTTATCCAATTGCTCCAGGCTCAGTTGTTTCCAAGTTGGGCGGCCATGATTACATTGGCCACTGCGTTCGGTTTGTTCAATATCTCTCAGTAACGCATTCATTTCCTCTATGCTTAATGAACGGTTAGCACGCACCGATCCGTGACAGGCCATGGTCGACAGAATTTCATTGCTTGATTCCTCTACTCTCTGGCTTTGACCGTACTCAAGCCAGTCGCTTAATACGTCCCGTACCAGTTTTTCGATATCCGCATTTTTCAATAGCGCCGGAATCTCACGCACGCGTATCTGCTCATGACTCAACCTTTCAAGTTTTAAGCCATAGCGCGATAGTTCATGCGCCTGATTTTCAACCAGTTCAGCCTCTGACTGACTCACATTTAAGGTTAAAGGTACCAATAACGGCTGGCTTATAATGCCTTCGTTGAAGGTATGCTGCTTTAAACGTTCATACACAATACGTTCATGTGCGGCATGCATATCCACCAGGACCAGGCCGGCCTCATTTTCGGCCAGGATATAAATGCCTTTGAGCTGTGCAATGGCAAATCCCAAGGGATGCAATTCATCTTTGCTGGCAGCTGCATCAGTGGTTGGGCCATTGAGCAGTTGAGAATAAGCCCCGAGTGGTTCCCCGACCTTAAAGGATGGAGCTGATTCTCCCCGGTAATACCGGGGAGTGGCTGTGGTTTCAAAATTGATGCTTTCCTGCTGTAGGGTATGAGTCGTGTCGACGCCTGCGTGTGCCGTATTCAATGCAAACGCCGGGCTGTTGACCTGCTGCTCAGGTTGAATATCCGCGAGTGCATGATGCAAACTGCGGTAAAGAAAGTCATGGACCTGACGCGAATTTCGAAAACGAACTTCGTGTTTTTGTGGGTGCACATTAACGTCGACCTGGCGAGGATCTATGGACAAATACAGTACAAAGGCAGGATGACGACCATGAAAAAGCACATCCTGGTAAGCCTGCCTGATAGCATGACTGACGACTTTGTCTTTGATGATCCGCTGATTAACAAAAAAATACTGCATATCGGCCTGGCTACGCGAAAATGTCGGCATGGCCACCCATCCCTGTAAACCGAGACCTTCAACCTCAGCATCTATAGCAATCAGGCTGGAGGCAAATTCCTGG
>JASJBW010000075.1 GCA_030066315.1 Gammaproteobacteria bacterium | reverse complement strand
ATCTCATCAAATGCTTTCGCTTCACCACCACGCTCTTCGGCCATGACTTTGGTCAGCGCCGCCGTTAACGTCGTCTTACCATGATCCACGTGACCAATCGTTCCCACGTTAACATGGGGTTTCGTTCTCTCGAATTTTTCCTTTGACACGGCCTATATACCTCTATACAAACTATTCAATTAAGTAACTTTACCAATAAATTTCAAAAACCACCTTTTATGACGGCATCTGAAACCACTTTCGGAGCTTCGTCATATTTCTCGAACTCCATCGAGTAGGTTGCCCGACCTTGAGTGGCCGAACGCAGATCTGTGGCATAACCAAACATCTCTGCCAGCGGTACCGAAGCCCGCAAAATTTTCCCGGCTGGTGCATCGTCCATACCTGCCACGATGCCACGACGTCGATTCAGATCACCCATGACATCCCCCATGTAATCTTCCGGGGTAACCACCTCAACCTTCATCACCGGCTCCAGCAACACCGGTTTAGCATGCATGGCACCTTCCCTAATGGCCATCATGCCAGCCAACTTGAATGCCATTTCATTGGAATCGACATCATGATAAGAACCGTCATATAACGTTACCTTGACATCCACCATTGGAAAACCGGCCAACACGCCATTTTCCAACTGTTCCTGCACACCCTTGTCCACGGCAGGAATAAAATCCCTGGGCACTACTCCACCGACAACGGCATTTTCAAATTCATATCCGCTACCCGATTCTTTCGGCTCCAACTTGAGCCAAACATGACCATACATTCCACGGCCACCGGACTGACGTACAAATTTGCCTTCCTGTTCTACCGAATGCTTAATCGTCTCGCGATAAGCCACTTGCGGTTTACCAATATTGGCATCCACATGAAACTCCCGTTGCATACGATCCACAATAATCTCGAGATGTAATTCGCCCATCCCCGAGATAATGGTTTGCCCGGATTCTTCATCCGTATGCACGCGAAATGAGGGGTCTTCCTGGGCCAGTTTACCCAGTGCAATACCCATCTTTTCTTGATCTGCCTTGGTTTTCGGCTCAACAGCGACCGAGATAACCGGCTCTGGAAACTCCATGCGTTCCAGCGTAATGGGAGCACTGTTATCGCACAGCGTGTCACCGGTCGTAACTTCTTTAAGCCCCACGGCCGCGGCGATATCACCCGCCCGTACTTCTTTAATCTCTTCGCGATGATTGGCATGCATCTGAAGGATGCGGCCAATACGGTCCTTTTTACCTTTTACCGAATTAAAGACCGTATCACCGGACCTTAATACACCCGAATAAACTCTAAAAAAGGTCAGATTCCCGACAAAGGGATCTGTCGCAATTTTAAAGGCCAACGCAGAAAACGGCTCTTTATCATCAGGATGCCTTTCTGCTTCTTTTTCATTGGGCAGTATGCCCTTGATCGCTGGCACATCCTCTGGCGATGGCATGTAATAGACCACCGCGTCCAGCACCGCCTGAACACCCTTATTTTTAAAGGCACTGCCACAAAAAGCAGGAACGATTTCACCTGCCAGTGTTCTTAACCTTACACCCAGCCGAATGTCGTCGCCCGATAGATCACCCTCTTCGAGGTATTGCTCCATCAACTCATCATTGGCCTCGGCTGCGGCCTCAACCAGATGCTCACGCCATTCTTCACACAATGGCAGCATGTCATCAGGAATGTTTTCTTCCACATAGGTCGTGCCCATGTTGTCTTCATTCCACATGATCGCCTTCATTTTGATCAGATCGACGACACCCTTGAAATTCTCCTCGGCACCAATATTCAGTTGCAAAGGCACCGGGTTACTGCCCAATCGATCTTTAATCTGCTCAACAACACGAAGAAAGTCGGCACCCGCACGATCCATTTTGTTCACAAAGGCCATGCGTGGCACATGATATTTATTCGCTTGGCGCCATACCGTTTCCGATTGCGGCTCTACTCCACCTACCGCACAAAAGACGGCACAGGCGCCATCCAGTACACGCAGGCTTCGCTCGACCTCGATGGTAAAGTCCACATGTCCAGGTGTATCAATTATATTGATACGATGTTGTTTAAACTGTTGGTCCATGCCAGTCCAGAAACAGGTCGTTGCCGCTGAGGTTATCGTAATACCTCGCTCCTGTTCCTGCTCCATCCAATCCATGGTGGCCGCACCGTCGTGTACCTCCCCTATCTTATGAGAGACACCGGTATAAAATAGGATGCGTTCAGTCGTGGTCGTCTTGCCCGCATCAATATGAGCCATGATACCGATATTACGGTATTGCCCAATCGGGGTCGTTCTTGCCACAACCATCGCCTCCGCAGTAACAATTTACCAGCGGAAGTGAGAAAACGCCTTGTTAGCCTCCGCCATTTTATGCGTGTCTTCGCGTTTCTTGACCGCAGAACCCTTGTTCTCTGAGGCATCAAGTAATTCGCCCGCTAATTTACTGGCCATTGTCTTTTCGCCCCTTTTCTTGGCGGCGTCGATCAACCAGCGCATAGCCAATGTATTACGTCTGGAAGGACGCACTTCTACGGGAACCTGGTAGGTTGCACCGCCGACACGACGGGATTTAACCTCAACCACAGGACGCACATTTTCCAGCGCTTTTTCCATCATCTCGACAGAGTCCTGATTGGTTTTTTGCGCGACAGAATCTAACGCGTTATACATGATCTTTTCAGCGATGGATTTTTTTCCATTGCGCATAATCATGTTGATAAATTTGGACACCTGCTGATCTCCGAACTTGGGATCTGGCAGTATTTCTCGTTTAGGGACTTCTCTACGTCTTGGCATTATTTCTTTCCCGAATATTACTTAGGACGCTTAGCGCCGTATTTAGAACGACCTTGACGTCGATCAGAAACACCTTGAGTATCCAGGCTACCACGTACGGTATGGTATCGAACACCAGGTAAATCCTTTACACGTCCACCTCTTACCAGCACTACCGAGTGCTCCTGAAGATTATGGCCCTCACCGCCAATATAGGAGGTCACCTCATAACCAGTGGTTAGACGAACACGTGCTACCTTTCTTAAGGCCGAATTTGGCTTTTTCGGTGTAGTGGTATATACACGGGTACAAACACCCCTCTTTTGCGGTGATGCTTCAAGTGCCGGCACGTTACTCTTATAAGTTTTAGACTTACGAGGTTTACGAACCAACTGGTTAATCGTTGCCATATCTTTCAGTTCTCCTGCTAAAGCAGACCAGAATTAATCAAATCTCAATCAGAAAAAAAACAGCAACTCGTCAAATCATCATCTCGATAATCTGATGGGTTACTGTTTTTATCAATTAGTATGAAGACGGGCACTGCAAGCGGCCTGTCTTCAGGGAGGCGGAATTTTAGGGCTGCAGAGGATTTCTGTCAACTGCTAAATGACGTTGCCCGGAGATTTCCGGGCATAAATCTTCTATTACTCGACAGTAGATTCCTGTGCTTCGGAACTATCAGCAGATGTCGCCTCTTCAGCAATGGCTGCCAGTGCCGCATCATCGGCATCCATAGCTTCAGGTATCACCGGCATACTGGGTTGCAGGCGTGCCGCACGACGCTCTTCGTGAAAAGCCTGGCCAGTACCTGCAGGAATCAAACGGCCCACAATGACATTTTCTTTAAGACCACGCAGATCATCCTTCGCACCTTTTACAGCGGCCTCGGTAAGTACCCGAGTCGTCTCCTGGAAAGAAGCAGCCGAGATAAAGGATTCCGTTACCAGAGATGCCTTGGTAATACCCAGAAGGTCCTGGGAAAAGGTCGCTGGTTTTTTATTATGTGCGATGGCCTTGTCATTTTCATTCAAGACACGTGACTTATCGACCTGATCACCTTTCAGTAAACGGGTATCACCACCATCAATAATGGTGACTTTACGTAACATCTGACGGACGATGACTTCGATATGTTTATCGTTAATGCCAACACCCTGGAGTCGATACACGTCCTGAACTTCATTCACCATGTAATTGGTTAATTCTGCCACACCCTTGATGCGGACAATATCGTGCGAATCGAGCTCACCATCCACAAGCACCTCGCCTTTTTCTACATGTTCACCTTCAAACACGTTGATATGGCGAAACTTGGGTATCAAGGTTTCGATGGACTCGTCTTTTTCATTGGTTATGACAAGACGCTTCTTACCCTTGGTTTCTTTACCGAAAGAAACGGTACCTGTCATTTCAGCGAGTACCGCTGGCTCCTTGGGTTTACGTGCTTCGAACAAATCAGCTACCCGTGGCAGACCACCGGTAATATCCCGGTTTTTCGAGGACTCCTGGGGAATCCTGGCCAGCACGTCACCGACCTCAATAGTAGCGCCATCCTCGACATTAACAAATGCACCACCTGGCAACATATAATGCGCAGGGATATTGGTACCGGCATAGCATAAGGGTTCACCCTTGTCATCGATCAGCTCAATGGTCGGACGTAATTCCTTACCCTGGGTGGATCGAACTGCATCATCCATGACCTCTATTGAGGTCAATCCAGTCATTTCATCCGTTTTATGTTGAACCGTTACGGATTCAACAAAATCCGAAAACTTGATTTTACCGGATACCTCGGTGATAACTGGATGCATATGCGGATCCCAGGTAGCGATCGTCATCCCCGTTTCTACTGCTTTGCCGTCAGCAACACTGAACTCTGAACCGTAGGGCACTTTGTAGCGTTCCTTTTCCCGTCCATTGGCATCTGTCACGCCGATCTCTCCGGAACGGGATACAGATATCTGTTTTCCGGCTGAATTGGTAACCGTTTTGACATTATGGAATTTAACGGTTCCAGAATTTTTGGTTTCGATACTATTAACCGAGGCAGAACTGCTTGCTGCACCACCGATATGGAAGGTACGCATGGTCAACTGAGTACCCGGCTCACCGATGGATTGCGCAGCAATAACCCCGACCGATTCACCCTTATTAACCTTGTGACCACGAGCCAACTCACGGCCATAACAGGCTGCACAAATACCGTAGCGCTCTTCACAGGTTACAGCTGAACGAACCAACAGCTCATCGATACCCAGCTTATTGATGATATCGACTTCTTTTTCCTCTATCAGGGTACCTCGAGGCAGGACAACGTTACCGTCTGTATCTTCAATATCCTGTTGAGTAACACGACCCAAAATACGCTCGCCAAGCTCTACAGTGATATCACCACCCTCGATAACCGGACGAATCCACAGGCCATCTTCTGTACCACAGTCATCGGAAGAGACTACCAAATCCTGGGAAACATCCACCAGGCGACGCGTCAAGTAACCTGAGTTAGCTGTTTTCAACGCGGTATCGGCCAGACCTTTACGTGCACCATGCGTGGAAATAAAGTACTGCAATACATCGAGGCCTTCACGGAAATTCGCGGTAATCGCATTTTCGATGATCGAACCGTCTGGTTTGGCCATTAACCCACGCATACCTGCTAACTGACGTATCTGGGCCGCAGAACCACGCGCACCGGAGTCCGCCATGATAAAGATTGAATTAAAGGAGTCTTGTTCAACCTCATTGCCTTCGGCATCAGTTACGATATCCTTGCCCAGCTTGTTCATCATGGCACGAGCAACCTGGTCATTGGCATGAGACCAGATATCAACGACCTTGTTATATCTTTCACCTGATGTTACCAGACCGGTCGCCCACTGTTTTTCAATCTCTTTGATCTCTTTTTCTGCGTCACCAATGATGGTGGATTTTTCTTCCGGTATCACCATGTCATTAACACCAATGGAAACACCTGCCTTGGTGGCATAAAAATAACCGGTGTACATCAACTGGTCAGCCAGGATGACCGTGTCTTTTAATCCTATGTCTCGATAACAGGCATCGATCAGGCTGGATACCGCTTTCTTGTCCAACGTTTTGTTGATGAGATCAAATGACAAACCTTTAGGCAGTAACTCACTTAATATAGCGCGACCCACGGTCGTATCGACCAGTCGACGCGTTTCATTTTTATTGCCTTCCTCATCGACTTCAAATTCAGTGACACGAAACTTGATGCGAGCCTGCAGCACACAGGCATGATTGTTGTACGCGCGTAATACTTCTTTCGCATCCGCAAAAATCATACCCTCGCCCTGGGCATTAATCTTTTCCCGGGTCATATAGTAAAGACCCAGTATGATATCCTGGGTGGGTACAATGATGGGCTTGCCATTAGCGGGCGACAGGATGTTATTGGTGGACATCATCAATGCGCGAGCTTCCAGCTGTGCCTCAATGGAGAGCGGGATATGAACTGCCATCTGGTCACCATCAAAGTCCGCGTTAAAAGCGGTACACACCAGAGGATGTAATTGAATCGCCTTGCCTTCGATCAGTGTTGGCTCAAAGGCCTGGATACCCAAACGGTGCAAAGTGGGCGCTCGGTTTAACATGACCGGATGTTCACGAATGACTTCTTCAAGGATATCCCAAACTTCTGCGACCTCCTTCTCAACCAGTTTTTTCGCTGCTTTGATCGTTGTAGCCAACCCTCTTAACTGCAATTTACTGAAGATAAAAGGTTTAAACAGTTCCAATGCCATCTTCTTGGGCAACCCGCACTGGTGCAGACGTAATGTGGGTCCAACGACGATAACGGATCGACCGGAGTAATCGACGCGCTTTCCGAGCAGGTTCTGACGAAAACGACCTTGCTTACCCTTGATCATGTCAGACAGCGATTTGAGTGGGCGCTTATTCGTACCAGTAATTGCACGACCTCGGCGGCCGTTATCCAGCAGTGCATCCACAGATTCCTGCAGCATGCGTTTTTCATTGCGGACAATGATGTCAGGTGCACTCAATTCGAGCAGTCGTTTTAAACGATTGTTACGATTGATCACGCGACGGTACAGATCATTCAGATCCGAGGTCGCAAATCGACCCCCATCGAGCGGTACCAACGGACGTAAATCTGGTGGCAATACGGGTAACACAGTCATTACCATCCACTCAGGTTTGTTGCCAGAATCAATGAATGACTCAACCAGTTTCAAGCGCTTGGATAACCGCTTGAATTTGGTTTCAGATTTAGTGGCATCAATTTCTTCGCGCAGTGTTTGCGCTTCTCCATGCAGGTCGACCTGTTGCAGTAATTCATAGACTGCTTCGGCTCCCATTTTGGCATTGAAGTCATCACCGAATTCCTCAATAGCCTCAAGATAAGCTTCATCCGTTAGTAATTGCCCCTTTTCCAGGGTCGTCATGCCCGGATCGATAACCACAAATCCTTCAAAATAAAGCACGCGCTCAATATCACGCAGGGTCATATCCAGTAACAGGCCAATACGTGATGGCAATGATTTCAGGAACCAGATATGTGCAATTGGACAGGCCAACTCAATGTGCCCCATGCGCTCACGACGTACCTTGGTCTGGGTCACTTCGACGCCACATTTTTCACAGACCACACCACGGTGTTTTAGCCTTTTGTATTTACCGCACAGACATTCGTAATCCTTGACCGGGCCAAACACCTTGGCACAGAAGAGGCCATCTCTTTCCGGCTTAAAGGTTCGATAGTTAATCGTTTCCGGCTTTTTAACTTCACCGTATGACCATGATCGCACCATGTCCGGCGAGGCCAGGCCTACGCGGATATAATCGAAATCGTCGTCTTGACCAGATTGCTTTAACAGATTGAGTAAGTCTTTCATAGTTTCTCCGCTGCCTTATTCCTGCTCGAGGTCAATATTCAAGCCTAAAGATCGAATCTCTTTAAGCAACACGTTAAAGGACTCTGGCATTCCAGCCTCCATACTGAAATTGCCATCGACAATGTTTTTATACATTTTGTTACGGCCATTGACGTCGTCCGACTTCACGGTCAACATTTCCTGCAGCGTATAAGCCGCACCGTAAGATTCTAGTGCCCAGACTTCCATTTCACCAAAACGTTGTCCGCCAAACTGGGCTTTACCGCCTAATGGCTGTTGGGTAACCAGACTGTATGGACCCGTTGAACGGGCATGCATCTTGTCATCGACCAGATGATTCAACTTCAGCATGTACATGTAACCCACGGTGACGGGACGATCGAAGGCTTCACCCGTGCGACCATCATAAAGAATGGTTTGGCCACTATCCGGTAGATCCGCCAATTCAAGCATATGCTTGATTTCCTCTTCCTCTGCACCATCGAATACAGGTGTGGCCATGGGCACACCTTTTCTTAGGTTGTCGCACATCTCCATGATTTCATCATCATTGAATTGCTTGAGGTCCAGTTTCTCTGCACGGCTGTTGTAAACCTTGCCGAGGAAGTCACGCAACTCCTTGGCCTTTTTCTGCTGATCGAGCATTTGTCCAATCTTAAGACCGACGCCCTTGGCCGCCCACCCCAGATGGGTTTCCAGAATTTGCCCAACGTTCATTCGCGAGGGTACACCCAACGGATTGAGTACCACATCAACCGGCGTACCATCTTCACGATACGGCATATCCTCTTCGGGAACAATCAGCGATACCACACCCTTGTTACCGTGACGACCTGCCATTTTATCGCCGGGCTGCATTCGACGCTTCACGGCCAGGAACACCTTGACCATCTTTAAAACGCCTGGAGCCAGATCATCTCCCGCAGTGACTTTTTTCTTCTTTTCTTCGAACATATCATCGAAGATTTTCCTCTGGGCATCCAGTTGTTCGCCCAGATCTTCCAACTGTTTACTGACGGCATCATCACTAATGCGTATTTTCAACCAGTTTTCTTTACCAATGCTTTCCAGGTACTCCGCCGTAACTGCGCTTCCTTTTTTCAGTTTTTCAGGACCACCATCCGCTTTTTGACCAGTGATCAGGTTTGCTATACGGCTGTAAATGTTGCCTTCGATGATACGGAATTGGTCATCCAGATCTTTTCTCAATGACTGAATTTCAGCCTTTTCAATTTCCAGGGCACGAGCATCTTTCTCTACACCATCACGGGTAAATACTCTTACATCGATTACGGTACCAATCATGCCTGAAGGAACACGCAGGGAAGTGTCTTTTACATCTGAAGCTTTTTCACCAAAGATCGCACGCAGCAGTTTTTCTTCCGGGGTGAGTTGGGTCTCGCCTTTAGGCGTTACCTTACCCACCAGAATATCGCCTGGCTTGACCTCAGCACCGACATAGACCACACCGGATTCATCCAGCTTGGAGAGCAAACCCTCACTGACATTCGGGATATCCGCAGTAATTTCTTCCGAACCCAGCTTAGTATCACGCGCCAGACAACTCAGTTCTTCGATATGAATGGTTGTGAAACGATCTTCTTTAACAACGCGCTCGGATAATAGGATTGAATCCTCAAAGTTATATCCATTCCACGGCATGAAAGCGACTTGCATATTCTGACCCAAGGCCAGCTCACCTAAGTCAGTGGAAGCACCGTCAGCCAAAACATCACCAGCTGATACTTCATCACCTGGTTTTACAATGGGTTTTTGATTAATACAGGTGTTCTGGTTGGAACGCGTGTACTTGGTAAAATTATAGATATCCACACCGGGCTCCCCGACCTCAGTCTCATTCTCGTTCACACGAATCACCACTCGACTGGCATCAACTGAATCGATTACACCACCTCGACGTGCTTTTACCGTGGTACCAGAATCAACCGCAACAGCGCGCTCCATACCCGTGCCCACCAGGGGCTTATCCGCTCTCAAACAGGGAACTGCCTGGCGCTGCATGTTCGATCCCATCAGGGCCCGGTTTGCATCATCATGTTCCAGGAAAGGAATCAGTGAGGCCGCCACGGAGACAATCTGTTTCGGGGAAACATCCATATAGTCAATCTTGTCAGGCGTGGATAAGGTAAATTCATTTTGGAAACGACAGGGAATGAGGTCGCCCTGGAGGGTTCCATCCTTATCGATATTCACGTTTGCCTGGGCGATCGAGTAGTTACTCTCTTCAATAGCGGACAGGTATACCACTTCATCTGTTACCTTTCCATTGGCAACCTTGCGATATGGCGTTTCCAGAAAACCGTAATGATTGGTACGTGCATAGACCGACAAGGAATTAATCAGACCGATGTTTGGACCTTCAGGAGTCTCGATCGGACATACGCGGCCATAGTGGGTGGGATGTACGTCTCGCACCTCGAAGCCAGCCCGTTCTCGAGTCAAACCACCAGGCCCCAATGCAGATACACGACGCTTGTGTGTAATCTCAGATAAGGGGTTATTTTGGTCCATAAACTGCGACAACTGGCTGGAACCAAAGAATTCCTTTACAGCTGCAGCCACAGGTTTGGCATTGATAATGTCTTGTGGCATCAAGCCTTCTGATTCCACCAGGCTCAAACGGTCACGAACGGCGCGTTCCACCCGGACCAATCCGGTACGGAAGGCATTTTCAGCCATTTCACCTACACTACGGATTCGGCGATTGCCCAAATGATCGATATCATCCACAGTTCCGTTACCGTTACGAATATCAATCAGCACTTTCATAACATCGAGGATATCCTCGGTCGACAATGTGCCTTCACCAGTAACCTCGTCACGACCCAGGCGACGATTAAACTTCATACGACCCACTTCTGAAAGGTCGTAACGCTCAGCATTAAAGAATAAGTTCTGGAATAAATTTTCTGCTGATTCTTTCGTGGGTGGCTCACCTGGACGCATCATGCGGTATATTTCCACCATGGCTTCGAGTTCATTGGTAGAAGGATCCAGTGCCAGAGAATTAGAAATATAGGCGCCACGATCAACATCATTGGTAAATATGGTCTTGATTTCCTTGATGTCCTTTTCACGCATCAATTCGATAAGTTCCAGAGTAATCTCGTCATTGGCATTGGCGATCACTTCTCCGGTCTCCTTATCGACAAGCGTTTCCGCCAGGATCTTTCCAGCCAGAAATTCTTCGGGTATGGCCAGTGATTTAACCTTTGAAGCTTTCAGTTTTTTCACGTGTAAAGCTGTAATACGCCGACCCTGGGGAACAATGACGTCACCCTTGACTTCAATATCGAAGGTAGCGGCTTCACCTTTCAAGCGATCGGCTTCGAGTACCATATCGATAGAATTCTTTTTGATTTTGAACGTATCGTGATCAAAGAAGATGTCTAGCATTTGTTCGGTGGTATAACCCAATGCACGCAGCAGGATCGTTGCTGGTAACTTACGGCGACGGTCTATGCGCACAAACAGCGCATCTTTGGGATCAAACTCAAAATCCAGCCAGGACCCGCGATAAGGAATTACGCGGGCAGAAAACAGTAATTTACCGGAAGAATGTGATTTACCCTTGTCATGGTCAAAGAATACCCCCGGGGAACGATGCAACTGGGAAACAATAACGCGTTCAGTACCATTGATTACGAAAGTTCCATTCTCAGTCATCAAGGGCATTTCACCCATATAGACTTCCTGTTCCTTGATATCCTTGACAGATCGATTCTTGGCCGAGGCTTCTTTATCATAGATCACGAGACGCACGAGAACGCGTAACGGCGCCGCATAGGTCAGGCCACGAATTTGGCATTCCTTTACATCGAAAACCGGCTCACTGATACGATAACTGACAAACTCCAGTTCTACCGAGCCAGAGAAGCTGACAATTGGAAAAATGGAGTCAAATGCACTGTGTAATCCCGTGCCCTTGTAATCACCATCATCAGACTTAAGAAAACGCTTGTAGGAATCAACCTGGATCGCCAACAGGTAAGGTTCATTAACAACAGCGGATCGTTTACCAAAATCCCTGCGAATACGTTTTTTCTCGGTGAATGAGTAAGCCATTTAATTTCCTCAATAAACATTTGACAATGTTTTAGGCTGCTGATGAGAATCAGCAAACCCGGTAAAACAGGGTGTAACGATTAATTTCGTTACAAACAGATGCGGGCCGATGACTATAAAGTCATCAGCCCATATCATATTTATTCGGGTGCAAGCACCCCTGCAGTGATCAAACTACTTGAGTTCGACTTCTGCACCAGCTTCTTGCAGCTGCTTTTGTATGTCTTCAGCTTCTGCCTTGGCAACACCTTCCTTAACAGTAGCCGGTGCACCTTCAACCATTTCTTTGGCTTCTTTAAGACCCAGACCAGTGATTCCACGGACTGCCTTGATCACGGCAACCTTGTTACCACCAAAACTGGTCATCACTACATCAAATTCGTCTTTTTCTTCAGCTGCACCACCGGCATCACCTGCGGCTGCCGCAGGGGCTGCTGCAACTGCCGCCGCTGCGGACACACCAAATTTTTCTTCCATGGCAGAAATGAGGTCAACAACCTCCATTACTGACATGTTTGAGATCGCTTCTAGAATATCGTCTTTAGAAACTGCCATTGTTTTTTCTCCTGAAACAGAAATTTAAAAAATAAAAATTAAGCTTGTTTTGAATCGCGTACGGCGGCCACAGTACGAACCAACTTGCCCGGAACCTCATTAATGGTACGGGTAAGTTTTTCGACAGGGGCTTTCATTACGGCCATCAACATGCTGAGGGCTTGTTCACGGGTTGGCAGTGATGCCAGGCGTTTGATTTCTGATGGATCTAATAACTCACCGCCGAAAGCAACCAGCTTCACCACCAGTTTGTCATTTTTACCGGCATAATCCTTGATAACGCGGGCAGCGCTACCGGGTTCTTCCAACGAAAATGCAAACACCAACTGACCGTTTAATGCATCACCCATACAATCGAAATCTGTGCCTTCAAAAGCACGTTTTGCCAAGGTGTTTTTAACCACCTTGAGAAAAACCTTCGATTCACGCGCGGCAACACGTAAGTCAGTCATTTCTGCAACCGTCAAACCTTGATACTCAGCAGCAATCACAGAATGCGCATTAGCCGCAACATCCGCGACCTCAGACACAACTGCCTGTTTTTGCTGTAGATTTAAAGGCATATCAAGTCTCCTGATTAATAAACCATGCTGAACTCAAAAAGCTCAGCCCTTATCCTTTTCGGATTCTGTGATAATCCAAGAATCCACTCCCTAACGATCTTCTTAACCAGGTATTCCTGTCTCGAGGACCGTCTACGCAGGATATTAAGAGCCATTAAAATCACTCACCTACGGTCTTTGACGAGTGGTTACCGATTAGCGGCAACCTTCTCAAAGATCTTTGCAGTCAATCAGTCTAGCTACCTAGTGATAAGGAAGACTGGTCTACCGCTACACCTGCACCCATCGTGGTGGATACAGAAATTTTTTGTAAATAAACACCCTTGGCAGAAGAAGGTTTGGCCTTTTTCAAATCCAACAAGAGGTGCTCTAAATTTTCTCGCAACTGGGCCACATCAAAGCTTGATTTACCAATTGAGCAATGAACGATACCACCCTTGTCCGTTCTATAACGGACTTGTCCAGCCTTGGCATTTTTAACGGCCGCCTCCACATCAGGTGATACCGTACCCACCTTCGGATTGGGCATTAACCCACGAGGTCCCAGTAACTGGCCTAACTGACCGACAACACCCATCGCATCCGGACTCGCAATGACTACATCGTAATTCATATCACCGCCTTTCATGGCATCGGCCAGATCCTGCATACCCACTGTATCTGCTCCAGCAGCCTTGGCTTTGTCTGCGTTTTCACCCTGGGTAAACACGGCAACTCTTACTGATTTTCCGGTGCCATTAGGTAACACACTTGAACCACGAACATTCTGTTCTGACTTACGGGGATCCACGCCCAGATTAATCGCAGCATCCACGGACTCATCAAATTTGGCTGTACTCAACTCTTTCAGCAACTCAAGTGCTTCGTCGATAGCATATTGACGCGTTTTATCGACCTTTTTCTCAATGTGCTGCATACGCTTGGAAAGTTTTGTCATGTTAAACACCCTCCACATCGAGACCCATGCTACGGGCACTACCGGCAATAATTTTGACGGCCGCATCCATATCATTGGCATTTAAATCTTTCATCTTGGTTTCTGCAATTTCTTCCAGTTGAGCACGGGTGACTTTGCCGACCTTGTCGGTATTGGGAGTTCCGCTACCCTTTGCGACACCCGCTGCCTTTTTTAACAGGACTGAAGCGGGCGGAGTTTTTATTTCAAACGTAAAACTTTTATCATTGTAAACCGCGATCACCACCGGCAATGGCATTCCTTTTTCCATCTCCTGGGTCTGCGCATTAAAAGCTTTACAGAACTCCATGATGTTCAGACCATGCTGACCTAACGCCGGACCGACCGGTGGGCTCGGGTTCGCTTCATTTGCAGGAACCTGCAACTTGACATAATTTTCTATTTTCTTTGCCACAGCAAATATCTCCCGGGTACAAACGGACTACTTAATTCGCCCTCCCCATTGATGTAAAAATTTCCGTCAACGACATGTCAACGGAAAACAAATAAACTAACCTTTTTCGACCTGAGAAAATTCCAGCTCGACAGGTGTTGAACGACCAAATATTTGTACTGAAACCAGCAACTTACTCTTATCGTAATTGACTTCTTCGACAACACCATTGAAATCATTGAAGGGCCCGTCAGTCACGCGCACCACTTCACCAACCTCAAACAATACTTTCGGCCTTGGACTGTCCACGCCTTCCTCAACACGATTCAAGATCGCATTGGCTTCCGCTTCCGTAATCGGCGCAGGTTTATCACTGGTACCACCAATAAATCCCAATACCTTTGGCACTTCTTTAACCAGATGCCAGGTATCGTCATTCATTTCCATTTCGACCAACACATAACCGGGAAAGAACTTGCGTTCACTTTTACGCTTCTGCCCTTCCTTCATTTCCACCACTTCTTCAGTGGGCACCAGTATTTGACCGAATTTATCCTTGTAGCCGAGCATTTCGACCCGATTTTCCAGGGCCTTTTTGACCGAAGCCTCAAATCCCGAATAGGCATGAACCACATACCAACGCATAGCCATATTTAATACCCTATCCCAGCAGAGACCGCACACCCCAGCCTAGAAACATATCTATCAGCCAGAGCATAATAGCCACTATCAACACCATCACCAGTACCGCAATCGTGGTCTGCGTAGTTTCCTGCCTGGTCGGCCAGACAACTTTTCGCACCTCCACACGGGCATCTTTGGCAAAACCCAGTGATCTTTTTCCAATCATCGTGGTTGCTGCAATCAAAAATGCAACCACAGCCACAGCCAGCATGCCCAACACCCTTAAAAGCTGTGACTCTTCATTAAAGTAATAAAAACCTATGATTCCTGCGATCAATACCAATAACGAAAGCAACAGCTTTGCGGTGTCTAATGCAGAACCTTCTTGTTCGGTCTTTGTGACCACTGATAAACCTCTGTGCTCGAAGCAAATTAATGGCAGGACAGGAGGGAATCGAACCCCCAACCTGCGGTTTTGGAGACCGCTGCTCTGCCAATTGAGCTACTGTCCTAATGGCGAAAAAAAACTTTCAGCCATAAACAAAGGGCGGGGATGGTAGCCCATCTCCCGCCCTGATGCAATGACTAATTATTATTCAATAATTTTAGAGACCACACCCGCGCCAACGGTACGTCCACCTTCACGAATCGCAAAGCGCAGACCATCGTCCATCGCGATCGGGGCAATCAG
>JASJBW010000074.1 GCA_030066315.1 Gammaproteobacteria bacterium | reverse complement strand
GACTTGATAATAGGATTTCATAAAGGTTTACCAGTCAAATACCCTGAGTATAGAAGGGCTGGTTGGAGACGGGCTGCTTCAGATCAATTGAGGTTATGAAAGGCCATTTCAATGCATCAACTGTCGTATTGAAGGCCCGATTTAAGTCCGATATTCATGCCAATCGACAGTCGATGATGTTTGGATTGATTAGGTTTGACTTCATGTGGAGTCGTGGGATCAAAGAATATGTAATCGCCGGCAACCGGTGCTATCTCGATCAATTGATTTTTATCGTGCAACACCAGGTTACCTGAGTGCTCCGGTACGGTGAGATAGAAGACGCCGGATACCAGTTCATCCCAGTCGTCATGTCGGTGTAAAGTGGTCCGGTCACCTGGTTGCATCAGGTTGAACCAGAAGCTCACGCTGAGATCTTTTAAAGGCGTATTGATCATTCCAGAAACGATACTTAAAGCTTCTTCTATCAAAAGATTCAGATCAGCATGATGTTCTTTTTCAAGGTAAAGATTTTCATAACGCTCATGGAAAAAATGCGTTTTTTTTAACAGATCTGATTCAATGGTGAGCTGGGTTATTAAAAAGGAATCGATCGCTTTCAATTGTTTTTGCGACAGGCTGCTATGATGACGAAAGTACAGGTCTTGACTAAATAGACCTTTTACCGGTGTTTCCACGGTGGTGAAATATACTGTAGGTATAAAAAAAGCGGGGTTCGGTATAAACCGGAACCCCGCTTTAGGATACGAAAGGATTACTTCCAGTTATCGAAGTTATCTGTGTTCTTTTCCTGTCCGTCCTCAAAACCCGCTGAGTAGGCATCGGTTACACGTTGCTCTTCGCGTTCTGGATGGCCTAGATAACCACCTTGCCAGCCGATAATGTATTCTTGCTGTACGCCCATTTCTTCCATCTTAGTGGTTGCGTCACGATAAGCTTGATCCATAACAATCTCCTCAAGTTCAGATAATATGATCGGTTTTTGATGCAGTTTGGCCGATTTACGGAAACCACATTGCTAAAAATGCGCGCACTATAATGAAAAAGCCGGTCGTTTTTAATATCCCAATTGGGGGGATAAGTGTCCTCAGAAGTCGATAAACGACCCATCTGGGATATTCTGATGATAATAAATAATGCTTATCATTCCCGGCTGGTTTATATATTGGTTTAATCATTATGACGTCTGAAGCAGATATGAATTTTATCAGTGGAATGTCCGCTTTCGAAGCTAAAGAATTTGCTCGAGCGATTCAATTTCTACTGCCTTTTGCTGAAAAAGGGGATCCGGATGCCCAACATAGGGTGGCGATCATGTACCAGAACGGTCTCGGCATGGTGCGAAAGGAAAAAGAAGCCTTCGAATGGATGAAGGCAGCAGCCGAACAGGGTCATGCCGTGGCCCAGCATGGTCTTGGATTCATGTATATGGACGGAGATTGTGTCGAAAAAAACGGTGCGAAAGCTATTGAATGGTTTACCAAGGCAGCTGATCAGGGATTGGTTGGATCTCTCACCACGTTGGCGATGATGTACGACGAAGGTAATGGCGTCGAACAGGACAAGGAAAAGGCCAAAGAACTTTATGCAAAGGCAGGTTTCTGATGCGTCCGATTTATATATCCCGTGTTCTAGATGAAGAAGTGCTCGGTGCGGCCAAGGGGCACCATACCCCGGTCATGTTATGGGGACCACCGGGAGTGGGTAAATCACAAATCATCATGCAGATTGGTGATAGCCATGATCTGCCAGTCATTGATATTCGTCTGTCGCAAATGGAGCCTAGTGATTTACGTGGTATTCCATTCAAACAACAGGACAAGGTGGAATGGGCCATTCCGTCCATGTTGCCGGATGAAAACACACATGGGCCGGCGGGTATTCTGTTTCTTGATGAAATCAATTCGGCGGCACCCTCGGTATCTGCCGCTGCCTATCAGCTGATATTGGACCGTCGCCTGGGTGATTATCAGGTTCCAGAGGGTTGGGCTATATTCGCGGCCGGTAACCGCCAGGGCGATCGTGGTGTTACTTATGCGATGCCAGCGCCTTTAGCGAATCGTTTTTCTCATTACGAGATTGACCTTAACCTGGATGATTGGGTGGCCTGGGCCTATAAAAATGAAATAGATGAGCGCATTATCGGTTTCCTGCGCTTCCGTCCAGAACTCCTGTTTGATTTTGACCCGGCACATAACCCGGTTTCCTTTCCATCCCCTCGTTCATGGGAATTTGCGCACCGTGCCTTGCAAAAGTTTGACGAATTGCCACAGTTGTTGCTGGGCTCTTTGCAGGCTTGCGTAGGACCGGCAGCGGGTATTGAGTGCCATGCCTTCATAGAGAGTCTCGACCAGATGCCAGATCTGGACTTAATTGTCCGGGGAGAAGATGTAACGGCACCTGAAGAGATCGATTTGCAGTATGCGGTGGCTTCAGCGCTGGTGGGTCGTGCCATACGTGCCCAGGATACTGATGATGCACACAGTATTTTTGGCAATATACTCAAATATGCTGGATGTTTTCCCCAGCGCGAAATGGGCGTTATGTTGGTATCTGATATGCATCGGGCCATCGGTAACGATCTGTTCGAGGTTGACGAATTCACCGAGTGGGCCGATTCCATCGCGGACTTGATCCTGTAAGCATTGAGTCGTGGATCTGACCCCGGAAGAAATCGAAAATAAGTTGAGTGCGGCGCGCACGCGCCTGATTCTGGATAAACCTTTCCTGGGCGCATTGGTATTACGTCTTCCTCTGCAGGCCGCAAATGCCTCCTGGTGTCCCACTACCGGCACCGACGCGAAAAAATTTTATTACAATCCTGAATATGTTGCCGAGCTGCGCAATGACGAAGCGCAGTTTGTACTCGCCCATGAAGCGCTACATTGTGCCTTGTCTCATTTTGCGCGACGGGGTCATCGCATCAAGCAGCGCTGGGATATCGCCTGTGATTATGCGATCAACCCGTTATTGATTGACGAGGGCCTGACACCACCTCCGGGTTCCCTGGTGATGAATGAATATCGTGGTATGACAGCCGAGGAAATTTATCCGCTCATTGAAGATAACGATATGTCTGAGACTCTGGACCAGCATCTTTACGACAAGCAGGACCAGACTTCAGAAGGTGGGCCGGACCAACAACAAAATCCACTGGATCAACAAGACCAGAAAATCCAACCTGGCGGTGAAGGCCAGCAAGACCAACCACAACAACAGCCCTCCGGAGATCAACCTTCTGAGTCAGAAGGTAAGGGGCAGGGTGATCAGCAGGATTCAAATTCACAAACCGGGGGATTACCCCAACGGGATGAGCGACAACAAAAGCCACAAGCCAATCCCGACTCGGGCGGCGATGAAAAGTCGCAAAACGCTGAACCCGAACCGTTGAATGAAGCTGAAAAAGATACGCTACAAACCCAGTGGCAACAACGTCTGGCAGGTGCTGCTCAACAAGCCCAGCAAGCCGGCAAGATGTCTGAGGGAATGGCGCGCATGATTGACTTTTTCCTTCAGCCGACCTTGCCCTGGAGAGTGTTGTTGTCACGTTACATGAATAGTATTTCACGTGATGATTACAGTTATACTCGTCCTTCCAGTCGACGTGGCGATCCTGCCATTTATCCGAGCTTACGCAGTGCACAGATGAATGTGGTTGTGGCTATTGATGTCAGTGGCTCCATTCATCGAGATGAGCTCAATGAGTTCATTGCCGAGATTGATTCTCTTAAGTCCCAGGTGAAGGCCAGGGTCACCTTGCTGAGCTGTGATACGCAAATAACTGATGATAGTCCCTGGGTTTTCGAAGCCTGGGAACATTGTGTACTACCCGAGAAAATCAAAGGCGGGGGAGGTACGGACTTTAATCCAGTTTTTGACTGGGTCGATGATCACAATATGAAGCCCGATCTGTTAGTCTATTTTACCGATGCTAAAGGGCGTTTCCCTCAATACGAACCCATTTTTCCCATTATCTGGCTGGTTAAGGGCAAGAACCCCATTCCCTGGGGACAACGCATTCAACTGAATTAACATGCAGTTATCCAACGAAGATAATTTACGCCTGAATGTCTTGCTGGCACAGGATCTTAAAGCGGTTAGAATCGATGAATCCAAGATGATCGTCTACGCACTCTCCAGCAAGGGTGATGCGAAGATTCAATTGAATCCTACCTGCAAGGATGAAAAATATATTCGTCTGGTCAAAGAGTTATTATCCAACAAGATCATGGGTTCTCCGGGGGGGTATCCGGTATACATCAAGCGCTGGACGCGCATGGGTCAGGAGCGACGCGAGGAAAGCCTGGCCCAGTTATTATTACTCGGCGAGCAGGAGGCCGTCATTGCGGTTGTTCATGCACCGTCCTTAACGGCCGATATTGCACGTCATGCCTGGTGGGCTTACCCATCGGCTGATAATGCGCGTAAGTTATTGGAAAAAAAAGAAATTGCAGAGTCCGAACTGGCCCGCGAACTCGCCGAATTTTTACTCGAATTTCTTCCTTTTGAGATTGAACACAAGGACATGATTGACTCGGTGCGTTTGTGTCTTCAACCCAATCTATTAAAGAATGATGAGATAGAGGATCTATGGAAACGTGCACGACGCAAGCAAAGTTTATATGTTGGTTTCTTACACAGTTTACCCGATCAGTTACCCGAGCAAACGGTCCCCCATCCAGAATTTGAGACCCTTACAACGCTCTTGGAGCCCCTTGTAGAGAAGCATAATCCCTATGCGGTTCAATTAGTGCGTTATCTTTCAGCACCCGGACAGGCGTTTCTAAATACGGTCAACCGGGTATTTGAGAAGGCGGCAAGTCAGGATACCGTGGTGTCCATGTTTCATGCGTTTACGGACTACAATCGGGAGTTACCTCTGGCCGCAAACAAGCAAAGGACCATCGATGTTGCTGAACAGCAGGTCGAACACTGGTTCAAGCAAACTGATGACGCTGATTTAAAAGCGTTATTAGAGATCAGTCGTGACTATGAGCCTATGATCAGGGCCCTATTGGTTTTGGCTCAAATGGGGGAGATTACCTTGTTTCCAATATTTGGATTGACGGATGCCCTGGGCTCGGTTATGCGTAAAAAACTTAAACCCTTAACCGATCCTCTGCAAGAACATATACAAGCTTTACTGCACTAGAGTTTGAGCATGCTATCGTTGTGTTCATTTTTTGTATATAATCAATCGCTTATATTCGACCTTAAGTTTAAGGATACACATGAATTACCTTCCAATATTTTATGATATTAAAGGCAAGCACTGTATTGTAGTGGGAGCAGGCCCCATAGCTGCACGCAAGGTTGACTTATTAAATTCCGCTGGTGCCAGGGTGACCGTTATAGCCCCGGAACTGGCCGATGAAATGACGCGGTTTCATCAGGAAGATAAAATTGAATGGATTAATCGCTGCTATCAAACGGGAGATTTAACAGATGCCTGGTTGGTCATTGCTGCCACCAATAACCAGGATGTTAATCAGCAGATCGTTTTTGAAGCAGAAACTTTAAAAATACCCTGTAATCGAGTTGAAAGTCCGGACATGGGCAGTTTTATCATGCCCTCCATTATTAATCGAGACCCGGTACAAATTGCCGTTTCGACCGGTGGTGCTTCTCCGGTTTTAGCGCGTTTAATTCGTACCAATCTGGAGAGTTGTACACCCTCGGCCTATGGTAATCTCGCGAGGTTAGTCGAAAACTATCGAGAACCGGTTAAAGCGACCTTCAAAAAGGTGGAAGAACGTCGTAAGTTCTGGGAATCGGTGCTTGAAGGTCCGGTGGCGGAACATGTGTTTGCCGGTCGTAACGTTGATGCACGTGCACTGATGGATAAACTGGTGCATGAAGCTGAAGCCGACCCCAAATACAGCGGCGAGGTTTATTTGGTCGGTGCAGGTCCCGGAGATCCAGACCTGCTAACCTTTCGGGCTTTAAGGCTCATGCAAAAAGCAGATGTGATTGTCTATGATCGTCTGGTGTCTGATCCCATCATGGAATTGGTCAGACGCGATGCAGAACGTATCTATGCCGGTAAGGAGCGTTCCAATCATGCCATTCCCCAGGAAAATATTAATCAGTTACTGGTGCGTCTTGCCAAGGAAGGGAAACGTGTTTTGCGGCTAAAAGGTGGTGATAATTTTATTTTTGGCCGAGGGGGTGAAGAAATCTCCGAACTGATCGAGGAGGGCGTACCATTCCAGGTCGTACCTGGTATCACAGCCGCTTCGGGTTGCACAACTTATGCGGGCATTCCGTTAACACACCGTGATTTTGCTCAGGCCTGTATTTTTGTAACCGGTCATCTCAAGGATGGTACGAGTGATCTAAACTGGGACATGCTATCGCATGCTAACCAAACGGTTGTTTTTTACATGGGCCTGAACAACGTGCAGGGTATTTGTTCTGAACTCAAGGCACATGGTCGAGATGAGCATACCCCCGCGGCCTTGATCGAAAAAGGTACAACTCCCGAGCAACGCGTATTCATTGGAGATCTCAATTCCTTACCAGAACTGGTCCATCAGAATAATGTCAAGGCGCCTACCCTGATAGTCGTGGGTGAAGTCGTTGAATTACATGAAAAATTACACTGGTTTAAACCCGGACAAGAGATCAAATAATTTATCAGCAATCTCTTATTACAAATTTATCCTTTTTTATCAATTAAGGCTTGAGTTATCAGCTCATCCGCTAAACAATTCCGCAATATTGTTGATAGCTTTAAAAGGTGGGATCTGACTTCATGGCCCAAATAAACATCATGGCTTTGCGCCATAGTGCTTTTTATGCACCCCTACTCATGACGATTAAGGGTGGCTTCCTGAGCAAACAAGGATTAGAGGCGAATTACACGGTGGCAACACCCGATAATCCCATAGATAAAAACCTATTGGCGGGTACTGCTCACCTTTCGCAGTCAGCGCCTGCTGTGAGCTTTGCAAGTCTTGAAAGGGGAGAGGATCAAGAGATCGTTCACTTTGCCTCGATAAATGATCGTGATGGATTCTATTTAACCGCTCGTGAATCCTATAAAGATTTCAAATGGTCAGACCTCGAAGGACAAAACGTTTTGGTTGATCATTTATTTCAACCCCTGGCCACATTACGTTATGTGATGCATATTAACGGTGCTGATTTTAACCAGGTCAAGGTGATTGACGCAGGAGATGTTGCACAAATGGACGCTGCTTTCAGACAAGGGCAGGGGACTTTTGTGCATCAACAGGGACCCGCGCCACAACAGCTTGAGCAAGATGGTTTAGGTCATATGGTTGCCTCGGTTGGAGAAGCATTAGGCCCTATCGCTTTTAGCAGCCTTTGTGCGACCCGGGACTGGTTGAAAACCGATATGGCTGCCAGTTTTCTCGAAGCTTATCAACAGGGTATGGATGCCGTTATTAACCTGAGTGCGGCTCAAATCGCGGATACCATCCATGATTTCTTACCGGGAATTCATCGAGAGGTATTGGTAAAAACTCTGGATGATTATAAAAAACTGGATACTTGGAAATCGAATATTTCAATAAATACAAATAGTTATGATAACTTATTAAAAGTATTTCTACATAGTGGCACGATTTCTCGTTCTTACCCCCTATCAAGCTGCGTGGTGACACCTACGTACTAAAAACTACATCTTTATTTCAAGGAGATATCTTATGTTTCACCCCATCGAAATACCTTTTGGCTGCACGATGCTGTTCAATGTCGTCGATCTCAAAGAAGGCGTTACCGTTGCCGATGTGGAATTGCTACTAGGCGAAATGTGTAATGTCGTCAAGAATAACTACGGCAATGATAACGGAGGCTTCATCGGTGGACAGGTATTTAAAAATGCCGGATTTATTTCGGATGAAGGATCTGTGGTAGCAGACGATAACAACCAGAACAAAAGGGTTAAACAAAACATGGGGGATATCGTCATATTGACTTATTGGCAGTCCTTTGAACAACATGAAAAATCACATGCTGATGCCTTATTCAAGGAAAAATTTTCTGCTTTGGCTGAGATGTGTGATGAGACCTACGAGGTCGGTTACGAGATGTTATGGCAGGGCGTACCGGAATAACGTCATCCTAAAGTGATCGTCCACGAGAAAGGCACTCAGTTCTAGGCACTCAGTGGTCTCTTAATTTTGGGTTCGGGTCGAGCGTTTAGTGACTATGGATTGCAAAAAAATAATCCACCCGATGGGGTGGTCGATTTTTATAACGCCAGGGTGTTTGAGCATTCAGTCAGAGAAGCATGAGAAAGCCCGGCCGAATATTCTTATCAAGAAGGCCAAACCCTTCTCCTCAAACATCGTAGAGTGGAATACAAAATGTTTGTGGATAAAGCAGGGAAATTTCTTGGCAGTGAACCGTTTAGAGAACCCAACCTATCATGTGGCTGATGATGGTTGGGTCATAAACATCACTCGATCGATCTTTCAAGAACTTAATTTTAATCCCGTCTGACCATTCGCCAATCTGGAATCAAGGGTTAGAAACCGGATTCAGCCAGCATATATTCGATTACACTACGGATTTCTTCGTCTGAATAAGCGGACCCCCCTTTGGGTGGCATGGCGCCTTTCCCGGTAATTGAGGATTGCAGTAAAGCGTCGATGCCCAGAGCTGCTCTTGACTCCCAGGCGGCCTTATCACCGAGTTTTGGAGCATTTGCCACTCCCGCGGCATGACAAGCCAAACACGCCCCTTGGTAAAGCGCTTCAGGTGTCTTGACCTCAGCTACTGTCGAAACCATCTGCTGCTCGCCTTCTGGTCCAAGGATATCATCCAGTGTCACCACAGGACGAATACGCTCGGCGACGGTATCGTTACCCGTGGATACTGCTGCGGGTACTTGCTGTGAACTGAGCATGAAAGCCTGTATCAAAACCACAGCCGGCGATAACACTGCAAGCACGATGGCAATATTCAAGGATAAACCATTATTTTTAAGGGCAAACAAAATATTTCCTCCGATGGGTCTGCACGAAAAACTCGGCGATTATAACCAAATGAAGATTAAAGGGATACCAATGCGCAATGTGTAAGGCCGTATTAGGTTTAATAAATTTTCCGGCAAAAAAATGGCGGTTTGAAACCTTGATTCATAAAGGCTCTCAAAAGGATTTTAGTGCCAACTTTATGCCCAAGAATCGGATAATAACTTTGAATCAACATTATCATTGGTGTAAATGTTAGAAAACCCATGCGAACAGTTAAATGATAATCTGCAAAAATAACCCTCAAGTATAAAAACAATAATATGATGGACGATTCAATGGCTCCAGCAGTGCACGTTCGACTTGAGTGAGTGGTTATTGCTGATCTTTCATAGATGGCTCTAATTCGGGTAACGGAGCATCGATATTTTCCATATGGGTTGCCAGTTCCTTGGATCGGTCCTTGGCAATAAGCATGTACAGTGAAGGAACAATAAATAATGTAAACAAGGTGCCAATCGCCATACCACCCACCAGTACCAGTCCAATAGAATTACGCGCGGCTGCACCCGCTCCGGTAACCAGCACTAATGGAAAGTGACCGGCTATGGTTGCAGCGGTTGTCATCAATACTGGGCGCAAGCGAATCATTGAAGCTTGATGAATGGCCTCCAGCTTGTGGATGCCATCCAGTTGGAGTTTGTTGGCAAATTCAACGATCAATATTCCATTCTTGGCAATCAAGCCCACGAGCGTTACCAGTCCCACTTGAGCATAAATATTCATGGTTGTGGTCCATCCACTGGTCCAGTGTGGCATGTTGGGATCCGGCATCTTCAATACCGTAAATACAAGCGCCCCAAACATTGCCAATGGTACGGAGCCGGCAAGAATGACAAAGGGATCACGAAAGGCATTAAACTGAATAGACAATACCAGGAAAATCATCAATATAGCGAGTGAAAACGCCGGTAAAAATTTGTTACCTTCTGTGCGTAACTGGCGGGATTCACCGGTGTAGTCATACGAATAACCCGGCGGTAGTATTTCATCAGCTGCGTTTTCTAAAAATTTTAATGCTTCATCAAGTGTTCGTGTACTGACACCGGATAATTTCACTGCGTTCAGTTGCTGGAATCGATTCAGCGAACGCGCCACTACCGAATGCTCGATGTGTGCGATAGACGACAGAGGAACCATCTGGCCATCAGGGCCCGAGATATGAATATTTCCAAGTTGTTCACTGGTCAGACGATCCGCTCGTTGCACGACGGGTATGACCTTGTAGCTGCGTCCATCCATATTAAAGCGATTCACAAAGTTACCACTCGTGGCGGCTGCCAAATCAGCACCAACCTGTGACAAGTTAAGCCCCAGGTCCGCAAGCCTGTCTCGATCAAAAACAATCGTGGCCTGGGGTTGATCAATTTTCAAATCTATATCTGGTGGAAAGGCGAACAAACCACTGGCCATTGCTTTTTGTTGAAGTTCTTTTGCAAATACCAGTAATTGATCGGCATCGGCTGTCGAAGTAATGACAAACTCGACAGGAAAATTGCTACCACCGGGGAGTGCGGGTGGTGTGGTAATAAACATTTGAAGTCCAGGAATGTTTGAAACCTGCGCCTGAACATCCGGTACCATAGCCGTAACGGTTCTATCTCGCTCGGCCCAGGGCTTTACAACGACACCACTGAATCCATCGGCACCAATTGTGGCACCAATGGATGGTGGAAAGAGCAGTTGGAAAGTTAATGCCGCTTCTGGCACGTCAAGCATTACCTGTTCGGCGGCTTCTGCATACACTGCATTCTGGTCAACCGTTGAATTTGATGCTGTGTTGATAATACCAAATAACACGCTTTGATCTTCAGTCGGAGCCAGTTCACTGGGAGAAAACATAAACATTGGAATAGTACTGACGCCAATGATGACCCAGACAAGATAGGCAGCAGGCCGGGCTTTCAATGTTTTCTTGAGCACATGACCATATGATTTTTGCAGTTGATCAAACCGATGGTTAACCCAGCCTGTGAACCCACGTTCCTCATCCTGGGCACTGCGCAGCAGTCTTGCCGCCATCGTGGGTGATAAAGTTAAGGCAACAATTCCTGAAATTGCAACGGCTCCTGCAAGGGTGAAGGCAAATTCACGGAACAGGGCGCCGGTTAACCCCCCTTGTAACCCGATGGGAATGTATACGGCGACCAGCGTTAGCGTCATAGCGATAATGGGTGTCACCAGTTCACGCGCACCTAGAATGGCAGCATCGCGCGGTGTGCGTCCTTCACGTAAATGCCTTTCAACGTTTTCAACAACAACGATGGCATCGTCAACAACCAGGCCCACGGAAAGTACAATCGCCAGCAGGGTAAGCAGATTTAGGGTAAAGCCAAAAACCTGCATGAGAAAAATACCACCAATCAAGGAGACCGGAATCGCCATGACGGGAACAATCACGGAACGTACCGAACCCAGAAAGAGGAAGATGACAATCACCACGATCAGTAGTGTTTCACTGAGTGTGATGGTCACTTCTTGAATGGCATCGCTGACGTATTCAGATGCATCATAACCAATGCTGGCATCTAGTCCCGCGGGCATTTCCTGTTTTAAGCGGTCCAGTTCTGTCCGAACATCATCAATAACTTCAATAATGTTTGCATTAGGTTGTGGGAAGATTCCAGCAAACACAGCCGTATCACCCGAATAGCGAACCAGCGTGTCATAGTCTTCTGCACCCAACTCGACTCTAGCAATATCTTGTAGACGAATCAGCGTGTCATCCTGCTGGTAAATGATCAGTCGTTTAAAATCATCAACGTTATGTAAATCGGTATTTGCCGCCAAATAAGTCTGCACCATGGCGCCCTTGGTATTTCCAATAGCGGCCAGGTAATTGTTGGCTACCAGTGCCTGGCTGACCTGTGCAGGGGTTACATTTAAAGCAGCCATTCGATCAGGTTTTAACCAGACACGCATGGCAAAGGTGCGTGCACCAAAGATTTCTATTCGTTGCACACCATTGACCGCTGATAATCGTGGTTGCACAACTCGAATTAAATAGTCGGTGATTTGTTCCGGTGACAGAATGGTTGACCAGAAACTGAGATAGGCCGCGGCAAATTCCGAATCGGCAGACTGCACGCTGATGGTGGGTAATTGGGCCTCAATGGGCAGATCATTGCGCACCTGATCTACCTTGGATGAAATATCCGCCAACGCCTTCGTGCTGTCATAATTGAGTTTAAGACGTGCATTTATAATCGAAATACCCTGAAGACTTTTGGATTCTACATAGTCAATACCTTCCGATGCAGAGATCGCACGCTCCAATGGCGTCGTTATAAACCCCCTCACCAGTTCTGCACTGGCACCCACATAGACGGTTGATATCTGTACAGAGGCATTCTCACTCAGGGGGTATTGTCGAACACTCAAGGAGTTCCAGGCATTCAGTCCTGAGATGATAATCAACAGATTGACTACTATGGCCAATACCGGCCGTTGGATGAATATATCGGTAAATCGGCTCTTGACTGTTGGCATCAGGAATCACTGGGTTTGGGATCAAGGCTGATTTTAGGTGCCAGGGTGTTATCGATGACCACTTTCGTACCTGAGGCCAGTTTAAATACCCCACTGGTAACGATGGTTTCGTTAGCGTTTAATCCATCTGTCACATCAATGAAATCACCTCGTGCGGAACCCAGTGTGACAAACTGCTGGCGGAGGATTAATTCTGATTCACCCGTGTCCTGGTTATTCTGTTTATCGATTACAAATACAGAGTTACCAAACGAGGCATAAAGAACGGCTGTTGCAGGAACAGCTAATACCGTCCGTTTCTCTGGGAGTACCAGTTCGACATTAACAAACATACCGACACGTAATTTTTCATCAGCATTATCTGCCAATGCCTGAACCTGTACGTTTCGAGTAACAGGATCGACTTCGAGATCGATATGGGCAATTTTGCCGTCAAAGGTGCTTTCTGGATGTGCATCAGATTTGATACGTACATGCATGTCTTTTTGCAAAAGAGACAGTTTTTGTTGTGGTACAGAGAAGTTCACATACATGGGATCCAGTGATTGTAAAATTACAATCGGATCGCCGACAGAGAGTATTTGCCCCAGGTCAACCTGGCGAAACCCAAGGCGTCCTGAGAAGGGTGCTCTTACGGTTTTTTTATCGATTAATGCTTCGATGACACCTACCTGGGCCACGCTATCTTTGAGTTGTGCCGCAGCGCGATCAATAGCTTCAACCGATGTCATGTTATTTTTACGCAGTTTTTTCTGGCGTGTTAGTTCGGTTTTCGCAAGTTCTTCAGCGGCTATCGCCGAGGCAAGCTGCGATTTTTCGCTGGCGGTATCGAGTTGAATGAGCGCCTGACCTGATTCTACATAGTCGTTAGACTCAAACAGGATTTGAGTAATGCGGCCGCCTTCTTCTGCACTGACCGTTACCCCTTGTAGCGCCGAAACAGATCCAACTGCGGGTATGAGTTCCTCCCATTGCACCGCTTTGACTGTCTGCGCAGTGACCACCGTCGGTGGCATCAGCATATTCGCTGATGCCTTTTCCATGGCAGAGAATTGGTCCAATTTGATATAGACAATAGTGCCAATTAGAATGCCAACTCCGATAAAGGCAATGAGTAGTCTTTTAAACATACTTTAGTGTTTTGATAAGCTGATTGAATATTTTATCTGGTTTATATGGCTCGTGCATTAATATCACCCAATCCGGAGGAATACTGAATATGATTGCTCATACCACACTTCATGTCAGCAACTACACACGGTCAAAAGAATTCTATGTAAAGGCTTTGGCGACACTGGGTTATACAAACAATATGGAAGAAGGCGAGGCCGCTGGTTTCAATGACGGTAAGAATACCGATTTTTGGATCGTGAAAGCGGACGTCGTCCCAACTCATGTTGCTTTCGAGGCAAAAAGCCCTCAAGAGGTTGTGGCTTTTTACGAGGCTTCGTTGGCTGCCGGTGCAGTCGATAACGGTGGCCCTGGTTATCGAGATTATTGGCCAGGGTATTATGCTGCATTTGTCTATGATCCTGACGGACATAATATTGAAGCTGTCTGGTATGATTACTCTAAAACTGACTAAATTGATCTTGTTGAACCATTTTTTCGATCATGAAATTCTCGTGGCATTGCTGCTTCCAGCAAGATGATCCCAATGTTTATAGGGAAGAGGTATTGCGGTTATATTTTTAATGCATACACTGCATCGTCGTTCCTATTTCATTAATAAATCACGTCAATTTGACGAAATATTCACAGCTAAGACGGTACTTTTCGAATTTGTAATATTTCAAATGCTTCATAACCGTACACTCAAAAAAACGATTACCCTGCTGAGAATATTGAGATGATTGCACCTAAGACTGTCACCGATACGCCAATGAGTACTTCTCTCAATATGGACTTTAATCTTAAAGTCATGGTTGATACTAACCAGTTGGATTGGGTGGCTAGTCCAAGCCCTAATGTATGGCGAAAACCTCTAGCGCGTGAACATGCGGAAAAGGGGCATACCACCAGCATTGTTCGATTTGAACCCAATTCTTACTTTCCGCAGCACGAGCATCCCCTCGGTGAGGAAATATTGGTACTTGATGGCATTTTTTCTGATGAGCATGGAGATTATGGTCCGGGGACCTACATTCGAAACCCACCGGGTTCCAGGCATACTCCATTCAGCCGAGATGGCTGTAAACTGTTTGTAAAACTCGATCAATTTGATTCGAAAGATTTAGAAACCAAACGAGTGAATACACTTGCAATGGAGTGGGTACCGGGACAAGGTCGACTTGAGGTGATGCCTTTACATGATTTTAACGGTGAGCATGTTGCATTGGTCAAATGGCCCACTCGAGAACGCTTTCAACCGCATACCCACTTCGGTGGAGAAGAAATTTTAGTACTGACGGGTGAGTTCAAAGACGAGTTTGGTAGCTATCCGGCAGGTAGTTGGTTACGTAGTCCTCATATGAGTAGACACCACCCTTTTGTTGAAGTCGAGACCATAATATGGGTCAAAGTTGGCCATTTACCGATCTGAAAAAATTTTAATTTTGACCACTTGTGAAAATAATGACCCTACGAACCAATGACAACAATGTTTGGATATTGATTGTTAGCGCTTGATCAAGTTTCAGTCGAGTCCTTTTCTGCTCTCAATTTATCACGAACTGCCATCAGTACCTTTCCATAAGTGTTGTGACCTCGTCCATCACGACCGCAACCCCAGAAGTAATCAAATTGACTGGACTCAACAATCTGGTCCTCGCCAGTGGCCAGTAATGCCGCAGCTACAGCTGGGTGCGTACGACACTTGATATAGACGGCGCGGGTCATGATGACTTCACGAACCTGTGGCCAATCTTTTCGGATTAAACGCTTATTGTCCTTGGCCAGTTTTTTTGCTTTTTCGGGATGGTCGGTCAAACAGATAGCCTCTCGAAGTTCACCTTCTTGAAACTTCATGCCCTGATAGTAATGCTCAACAGAAGGCCACTTGGAATCATCTAGTTCAAATTCAAGTCTTGAATAAGCCGAGAGAGGATGGTTGACATCCGTTCGGGATAGATAATATTTTTTTAACATCTGGGGGAATATCATCCCGGTTCTCCTGATAATCTAAACAGAGCGAAGGATAATCCCTTTCTCTCTGCATAGGGTTAATCAATTCGTTTAATTTTTTTTCAACCAATCTAAAGCGTCGACCCGATTAGAAAAGATTTTAAGATTTGATCCGCGGTTTCTTGCAACGTTTTCAATGA
>JASJBW010000083.1 GCA_030066315.1 Gammaproteobacteria bacterium | reverse complement strand
GCCGCGGTCATATAGGCTGATAACGCCAGGCGCACCCCGTAATAACCCGTTTCCGCGGCATCATCTACCTCGGTTTTACCACCCAATGCAAACACCTGGACACAGGCCAATTGGGTTTCCGTCTCACGAGTATCCTCACCCTCTTCGCGGGCAATTTCGGCAATGCCCCGCAACATCAAGGTCGTCGTCACTGGTAATTCGAACACGAGCCCGGGCAATCCGAAGAATCCGCCTAGACCGCCTGAGCCAGCAACCAGTGCTTTATAATAGATTTCATGGGGGGTGACTTCCTGATCTCTGCGCATCGAAGATACAGCCGTTTTTAAGGTTTTAGCCAAAGCTTTCTCGGAAACCGCATGAATACGTCGGTACCAGTTGGTCGGTAATAGCTGTAAGGCCACCTCGATTGGCGTACCAATAACACTCGATAGCCTGGCTGCCAGGCTGGGATGTTCCAGAGTGATATATGACTTGCGTAAGTCATTCATATCATCCATATCGATCATAACAGGGATATGATCGTCAACTTTGTTATCGTCTTTCATAGTGGGCCTGGACATATGGTTAAAAAGATAGAGACCTATGGCCTATTGAATCGATTTCGGTATATTATAATCATTAATTAGTTAAGTTTTATTGACCCAAGACATATTAACCTCAGGATTTAAATATGCCTCGCATCGACAATCTCAGTAAAGGGATCGCTATCGGAATCGGAATTGCAGTGTTGGTTCCAGTGGCCATATCTACGCTCGCTCCGGTAATCAGACCTGTGGCCCGGGGCGCCGTAAAAACAGGTATTCGGGCTATTGAGAAAGGCCGTGAATTTATCGCGGAAACCACAGAAGCCGTCGAAGACATCGTCGCTGAGACCCAGGCCGAATTACGCTCAGAATTCATGAATGAATCTGGTGATCATGGTTCAACTATTGATGATGTCGAAACCGTAGAAGCGGAAAATTTAAACGCTGAAACCGAGGCAGTTCAGGATAATATAAGAAGTATGCACAACAAATGAGTGTTCCCTTCAATATTGCGCACACGATCAATGGACGTACTCGTATCCGTTGGGCCGGTGATGATAAAGATAAGCACCATGTAATCGAGATCGCTGCCCAGCTCAACGAAATTGAGGCTATTGATGCCGCAATCGCCAAGCCAATTACAGGCAGTATTGTTATTCAACATGCATCAAAGGAATGGTTGGATATACAACCGCGTTTGGAGCAGATCGCTCAAATAGATTTTTCAACGAAGCCGGCTACTCGCAACCGTACTGGCGTCGAGTTACTCAATCACAGCATGGATCATCTGGATACCGTCTTAAGAACCAAGAATCTCGATTTAAATTCCTTAACATTCATGATGGTGCTGAGTTTTGCAGTAATCCAGGCCTTGCGTGGTCAGGTTATGGTGTCCTCGGGTTCACTACTCTGGATGGCTTATAATTTGTCTACCCGTGTACGTGATAACGAGCGTCTACTCGAGTCCAACACTCAAGCTTGAATCAACTGTAAACGCTATCCTTTTTTACGCTTTTTTCGCACGACCCATACCGTGGAATCGCCGTAACGCGCCATTCGGTGAGATGCAGAACCCTGTATAAACCGCTGGATCACACCCTTATCTTTGTAGCCAATCATAATCAGGTCGCTTTGTGTTTCCTCAGCAGCATTGAGTAATTCATCACTAATACTATCCGCTTCTCTAAGTTGCGTGGTGACATCGGGTACTGCCCAATCGTGTTCTTTGACCGCTTTGTCCAGTTGTTCTTTCATCATCTGCTCTTTCTGCATCCAGATACTATTGATATGTGAGCGAATATCCTGCCGGTACATGGTAATCACCGGCATGACGTAAACCACGTTAATTTTTGAAGTCTCTTCGAGTGGAAAAGAGGCGCACAGCTTCAGGACATCTTTCGCAACAGGTGTATGGTCATAGGCAACAGTGATCTGGTAAGGCGCGTTAGTACCCGGCTCAATTTCGGGTTGAGGAACAGAACATGACTTGGGTTTCACGATCAAAACCGAACAAGGGGCATGCTCCATAACATAATCACACACACTACCTAATAAAAATCGTTTGGTGCGTCCCGATCCGTGGGAACCCAGTACAATTAAATCGGCTTTAATTTCTTTTGCCACGTGTAAAATCTGGTCGACAGGCGATCCTTTTTTTACCATCGATTCCACTGGCCATCCATCCTCAAGCAGACGCTTGCGCTCCCCGGCAACCAGCTCTTCGGCGTCTTTCATCAGGTATTCATTCGCATCTTCCAGCATCTCGCTCTGGTCCTCATTGAGTAAACCGAGCTCCTCCTCTGACATGGGAATGGCATTAACAACGTTCAATAACGTCATTTTGGAATCCCTTGGAAAAGGAAAACGCAACATGAAATCCAATGCACAGCGTGCATATTCCGATCCGTCAGTCGCTATCAATATTTTCATATTTTTTCATCCTAAGAGTCAGTATCTTTCATCTTTAATGAGCACTCTCAATATTCAGGGTGTACTGGAGTATCACATAAACAGCATAAACGCTGAGCAGCCAGACACCCTGCCAACGGTAAAACTGTCCTGCCTTGTTCATCGAAATAAAAATCCTGAAAGAGAACAGGATGATTAACATCGCCGGAAAATGGAAATAGTAAAAATTCATGGGAATGAGTAATGGGGCTGCCGCGGACGCGGCACCAATGACAAACAATACATTCAATACATCAGCGCCCACGATATTACCGACAGTAATCTCGGGATGACCTTTACGCACTGCTGCAATGGCCGTCATCAGCTCCGGTAATGAAGTACCAAAGGCCACCATGGTCGCGGCAATGACATCTTCCGGCACGCCCAGACGCACCGCGATCTCGGAGGCACTCGGCACCAGGATCCGGGCGCCCACAATAACCAGTGTTAGACCCATAATAATCAGGAACCAGCTTTTTCCGACACTCATCAATTCATGTTCGGGCAAGCCCTCAATTTCCATGATATCTGATCCCTGTTTAGACCAGAGATAAGTGACATACAAATAAACCACTAAAAGGCTCAAGAACAGAAAACCAACCCAGCGCTCCAGTTTTGGTGTGCCATCTGAAAAGAAATAAGCACCCACGGCTATTAAAACCAGTAAAACAGCAGAGCTGACCTGGACCCAGCCCGTGCGGTTTAAGATAAAACGGTTAACGGGTACTGCTGCGAGTATACAGGTTAGCCCAAAAATGAGCCCGGTATCCGCAATGATAGAACCTACACCGTTACCCAGGGCTAAACCGGGATTACCCATGTAAGCCGCCATTACGGAAACAAAAGCTTCTGGCAAAGTGGTTCCCAATGACACCACCGTCGCGCCTATGACTATCTTGGGCATACCGGTGCGTTCTGCCAGATCCACGACACCGTCAATCATCCAGTCCGCACCCATGGAAAGCATCACAATGCAAACCGCAATGATCATTAATAATGCCAATGTCGGTAACCCTGACACAACGTTCAGCAGCAGGGTTTCATCGCCGATCCAATCCAGTATGGAGTGATTCATTTTACCGACACAGGTCATGTTAAAGTCGCTTAAGTATTGAAAACTTTAACAATAAAATGAAGAATAAAAAAACATTATCTTAGGACGACGGCCCGGTGGCTTCATCTAAACCGATTAGTGAGCATATCGCACTCGTGAATTCACGAGTTGCCGGTAGAACCCGTTTCGAGGTTGCGGGTCTATATCGGTCCAGGCAAATTAAACAAAACCTGGAATCCGCCTTGCAAGCCCTTACTGGTGTGCAACGCGTGAGCGCTAGCGAATTGACGGGGCGAGTATTGGTGCTCTATGACCCTGGACTGAGCCTGGATGAATTGATAGATGTCATGGCTCAACATCTGGATGCCGGGTCTTCATTACGGCATAGGCGTAAAATTGCGGCCCCAGCTTCTGCAGAAGCTTCATATTCGAATGATAGCCAGACTCTAAAAGCAGTTTTTGAAAAACTAAGATTGCTCGCCGGCAATCTGCCCGCCCTGCTCTATTCTCTCCCCCTATTCAATACGCATCCCGTCCATTCTGAGCAAAATCCAAGTACCACCCCGCAGGGACTGGAAACCTGGCATCTTAAAAGTATGGATGAACTGCTCCATATGCTGGATACGTCCAGAAACAGGGGACTGGATGAAAATGAGGTCAGCAGGCGTCTTGATCTTTATGGTAGAAATAGCCTGACCGCCAGTGCTGCTCGCTCCGACCTCTCCATATTGTTGAGCCAGTTTAATAGTGCCCCGGTCTATATGCTGGGCGGTTCGGCGGTAATTGCCATTATTACTGGCGGTATGATCGATGCGGCCGTCATCCTGGGGGTCGTGCTGATTAATTCCGCCATTGGTTTCGTGACCGAGCGCCAGGCCGAAAAAACCATCAGCTCATTATCGGATACCGGTGTGCGCTCGGTCCGGGTTTTACGTAATGGCGTTGAAACTGAGATCGATGTGGAAAACATCGTACCCGGTGATGTACTGATTTTTACCCCGGGCTCCTATGTGGCAGCCGATGCCCGTATCTTGAGTTCACATCGTCTTAGCGTTGACGAATCTGCCCTGACCGGTGAAAGCCTGCCGGTTTCCAAGGATCATCTGTTTGTAGCCAATGATATGACCGCACTGGGTGACCGAAGCAATATGGCTTATATGGGTACCCATATCAGTGGTGGCAATGGTAAAGCCGTGGTCGTGGCCACGGCAGCAGCGACCGAGCTGGGACAGATCCAAACCATGGTAGGTGAGGCCGAAGCACCCGAAACGCCGATGCAAAAACAATTGGACTCAATGGGTACCACACTTGCCGTACTCAGCGGTGCCGTGTGCGCCGGCGTATTTGGGGTGGGTGTCATGCGGGGTTATGCCGTACTGGAAATGCTGAAGGCTTCGGTCTCTCTGGCCGTAGCCGCCGTGCCGGAAGGATTGCCAGCCGTGGCCACAACCACGCTCGCCATGGGTATAGCGGACATGCGTAAGCATAATGTGGCAGTGCGACACCTTGATGCCGTTGAAACCCTGGGCTCGGTCCAGGTATTTTGTATGGATAAGACTGGCACCCTCACGATGAACCGGATGGCTGTGGTTTCAGTCTTCAGTGGAGAAAAAACCTATCAGGTATCCGGTCAGCAATTCAAACATGAAGATGCATTGATCGATGCCACTTCGGTCAGAGAAATACGTGATCTTATGCAAGTCGTTTCCTTGTGTAGTGATACCGAAATGAATGTCATCGAAGGGGCACAGAAACTGACAGGATCCCCCACCGAAATGGCCCTGGTGCAGATGGCCTTGGATGCCGGTTTAAATATTGAACAATTGAGAACGCACTCGCCAAAACTTCGAGGTCGCGATCGCGCAGAGGGACGCCCCTACATGACCACGCTACACCCGTGGAAAGGGGGTAAACATTTACTCGCGGTCAAGGGGAGTCCCGAAGAGGTATTGGCCATGTGCGAATCACAAATTCGCAATGGCCGACGGATTCAGCTGGATGACACATCACGAGCAGCCATTATTAATCAAAATGACTTTATGGCGGGGGATGCTTTACGTGTCCTCGGTGTGGCATATCGCGAACTCGATGAAGCGCGTATGCCCAGTCGCACCGGCCGTTTGACCTGGCTGGGCCTGGCGGGTATGGCAGATCCGATGCGCGAGGGCATGGATAAACTGATTGCCCAGTTTCATCAGGCGGGCATAGAAACCGTCATGATCACCGGTGATCAGGCAGCTACAGCACAAGCCATCGGCAGGCAGTTAGGTCTCAGTGGAGATAAACCTTTACAAGTTCTTGAGTCCAGCAAGTTGGAAGAAATCGAGCCAGAATTACTGGCTGGACTGGTTAGAAATGTCCATGTTTTCGCCCGTGTGAGTCCGGCCCATAAACTCCGAATCGTACAAGCATTCCAGGATGCTGGCATGGTCGTAGCGATGACCGGTGATGGCATCAATGATGGTCCTGCCCTTAAAGCAGCAGACATCGGTGTGGCCATGGGTGAAAGTGGTACCAATGTCGCCCGGGACGTATCCGATGTTGTCTTGGAAGATGACAATCTACACACCATGGAAACAGCGGTCGAACAAGGCAGAACCATTTACAACAATATTCGCAAGATGATCCATTTTATGGTGTCGACGAATCTGACCGAAATTGAGGTGATGCTGGCGGGCATTGCATTCGGCATGGGATCACCGATGAATTCGATGCAGTTATTATGGATTAATCTGGTCACCGATATTTTTCCGGGTCTCGCTTTATCGATGGAGCCCGCAGAAAAGGACATCATGCAAATTCCTCCACGCAGCAGTGACGACGCCATCATTGGTGGTCAGGATCTGAAAAAGATGATCATCGAATCTGGCATTATTGGTGTCGGCACCATGGCGGCCTATATGTATGGTATGCGTCGCTATGGCCCTGGTGCCGCTGCCAGTACCCTTGCCTTCAACACACTCACGTTGAATGAACTGGCCCATGCATATAGTTCACGCTCTGAACACCGCCATCTTTACAACGGCAGTAAGGATTTACCACCGAATCCCCATATCACCAAGGCAATTCTCGGCATGACAGCCTTACAGGCCATTGTGAGCTTTTTACCCAGTTTTAGACGGCTGCTCGGAACAACACCACTGAGTGCAGTTGATCTCCTGGTAATTGCAGGCGGTGTGTTGGGCCCACTTGCTGTTAATGAAGCCATCAAACCGGCCTTACCTGAACTACCCGATATGGATGAAGAGCACTCGCACCAAGAAGACTCAGCCAATGAAAAAGAGATAGAGGCACATGAAACATTATGACTAATCCATTTATATTTACCTCAGAGTCTGTGACTCGTGGTCATCCCGATAAGCTCTGTGATCAGGTTAGCGACGCCATCATTGATCACTTTCTGGTACAAGACCCACATGCACGTGTCGTTGCTGAATGTGCGGTTTCCAGCGGAGTATTATTTGTATCCACGCACTTCGCATCGACCGCATCCATGATGGATATCTCTGAAATTGCGCGCAGAACCATCGATGATATCGGCTACCCCAAGGAAGTTTTCAATGCCAAGGATTGCACCATCCTTTCAAGCATCATGGACCATACCCAGGAGGATTATGATCCCCTGGAATTAGAGTCACTCAATGACATGGCCATAGACAAGATTACTGCACGGCAACAAGCCAGTGTATTTGGTTATGCTTGTGATCAAACAGAAGACCTGATGCCTGTTCCAATTTGGCTTGCGCACAGAATGGCCGCAAGAATTGATAGCGTGCATGGTCATAAGAAAAAACTGTCATACCTTTTACCCGATGCAGAGGTACAAGTCGGTTTTGAGTTTAATGATGGCAAACCATCACGATTACACAGCATTGCCGTGGTTACTACACAAACAGAAAACAGTACCGTTGAATTAGAACAACTCCGCGAGGATATTAATCACAAAGTAATTCATCATGTCCTAAAGAAAGAAAAGATAGCGCATGATGATACGACTCAAGTGCATATCAATCCCAGAGGGGCACGCAGAGGAGGCGGGCCGGCTGTCCATTCCGGTTTAACGGGAAGAAAATCCAGCATCGATACCTATGGTGGCTTTGCCCGCTTCAGTGGCACCGCTTTAAGCGGCAAAGACCCGATGCGCATCGATCGGGTGGGTGCTTACATTGCGAGATTTGCGGCAAAAAATGTGGTTGCGGCGGGTCTGGCTCGCGAGTGTGAAGTTCAATTAAGTTATACAATTGGTCAGGCAAGTCCTGTGAGTCTCCGGGTACGCACATTTGGTAGCGGTGAACTCGATGATCAAGTGATTGCAGATCGATTACGGGAAGTTATCGATTTCCGCGTCGGTGCCATTGTGCGTGATTTGAAACTGAAGACACTCAGCAACCAACCCGGTGGATTTTATAATAAATTGGCCGTGTATGGGCACATGGGCCGGAGAAAACTGGATGTTCCCTGGGAAAAAACAAATTTAACGGCGCAATTGAAATAGAAAAACACCCGATTGGTTAGGCTTTTGGCCCAGGCATTTTATTGTTCAATGCGCCAATCAATAAACCACTGACCACAGAAAAGGTACCTGTCACCGCCGCAATCTTTGCCAGTTCTTTGGGGGGTGGCAACTTAAACGAAGCGCCTTCACCATTGGTTTGCTCTTCTTTCATACGGCCCATGTTGTAATGGATTAGAGCTTCTGCCATGAAGACGCCGAAAGTAATGCCTGTTACCAGAAAACGACCCATCTCTTGATACCGTTCAGATTAATATTTAGGAATAGTATACAACTTTCAAGTAACTTGAACACAACGTAATTCGATGGCATAAGACATTGACCGCTGAGGGTCATTTCCTGTCGACTCAGCAATAACTGACGACTTGATGAATGCTTTAATAACCTTATTGAATTCGAATGGGTTCGGGCTTATCGGAAGCAGGTTCTATGCAACCGATAATTTTACTGTCCGTATAACCAAATTGTTTAAGTGACTGGATGCAGTTTTCAGCTTGATCTTCAGGCACACTTGCGAGTAACCCCCCTGCGGTTTGAGGATCAAACAGTAACGGAAAAGCAGGGTGTAATGCAGCTTTTTCTAGATCTTTCAGCGCGCGACGCAGGCGTAGATTCTGGGGTTGCAGACTGGATAGTATACCGGCTGTTACTGTTTCCTGAGCACCGTCCAGGATCGGCAAGCGGTCCATATAAAGAACAGCATCCACTTTAGAAGCACGCGTCATTTCAATTAAGTGTCCAACAAGCCCAAAGCCGGTGAGATCCGTACAGGCTGTGGCCCCATATTTTCGCAAAACTTCTGCAGCTTGTTGGTTAGATAAAACCATGGCCTTCAATGCAGCGTCAATCCAGCGGCCCTTGGCCTTGCTGCGCATGTCTGCAGCAAACAGGGTTCCTGTTCCAATCGGCTTGGTCAGCACCAAGGCATCACCCGGTTGCATCCCACTTTTTCTCAATACCTTTGCAGGATCAATCAAGCCATTAACCGTCAAACCAAATGCCAGTTCTGCTCCTTCACTCGAATGACCACCCGCTAAAACTGCACCAGTGGGTTTAATAATCGATAGTGCCCCGGCCAACATTTCATAGAGGGTTTCTTCAACTATCGCTTCACGTCCATAAGGCACGGTAGCAAGCGCTAACACTGACTGCGCTTCAGCGCCCATGGCAAAAAGATCGCCCAGCGCATGATTCGCCGCTATGGCCCCAAATAAATAACTGTCATCAATGAAAGCTCTAAAATAATCCACACTTTGCACCATGACCTTGCCTTCAGGCACAGCTAACATTGCACAATCATCAGGGGCTTCCCGACCGATCAATACATCATCGCGTGAATCTACAGGTAAACGCGCCATCACCCGAGACAGTACCGTCGCGCCCACCTTGGCACCACAACCGCCACAACGCATCGCTAATGTGGATAATTCTTTGATCGCCTCCCGATCAGCAATGCCAGACGCCAGTTCCGTCCGGGGGTTATCATCCATCTCAGGCAGTTCATTAAACTTGGCCATGAATTCACGATCGATCCAGTCCTTAACCCGCCATAACCAGGCTGATTCATACGACCATGATCCACGAGAGGCAACCGCGTATTGATTCCCGGTACTGATCAGTCCCAGAAATTTTTTCTGCGGCCGATAGCGCCGCAAAGACCTGCCCGTCGCAGCCGCCTTGAGGTTACGGGTGAGCACCGGCCCTTGACGCACCGCGAATACCCCTGACTTGGGCCGGGCATCCGGAAGAGAGGCAACATCTCCAACGGCAAAAATATTGCTATGAGAAATACTTTGTAAATTATGATTCACCTTGATAAAACCAGCATTATCAACGGCAAGCCCGGAGGTTTTCGGCCACTTGGGGGCTGAAGCTGTGGTCACCCAAAAAACGGCATCAGCCGGATAACTTTCACCAGTCTCAAGTGTTACTTGGCTAGCATCAATTGCGGCAACCCGACTATTCGTTCTGATGGTGATGCCGCGCTCATTAAGAATACGTTCAAACTTCCGCCTGACACCGCTATTGTGCATATACATGATGCTGCCACTTGATGTACACAGGCTATAAGAGAGTCGTGATGGATCATCTCCTGATTGTTTTAATTCTTGTTGTAGCCGGTGTTGGGTCGACAATGCCAACTCAACGCCACCGGCGCCTCCCCCAACCACAACCACGCGGAACTCACCTTCGCTCTGATTGACTCGTTCGATTAACTGATCCCATTTCTGCAAGAAGATATCGATCGGTTTCGCAGCCAGGGCGTATTCGTCGACCCCTGGCACATTAATACTATTTGGACGAGAACCGGTATTGATGGATAGCACGTCATAGCTCACAGGCGGCCGACCTTTCGCTATCACTTTTTGGTTCTCGGTATCAACACCTTCTACTTCGGTATGATAAAGCCGTGCACCGGCAAATCGTGCCAGGGGGCCAAGATCAATATGACATTCATCGTATTCATAAAATCCGGCCACATACCCTGGTAGCATACCGGAATAAGGCGTATGTATATCGCGAGTGATCAGCGTGACTCTCAATCCCGCTACAGGATTCATACCCAGTGACTTCAGCACGGCAACATGAGCATGACCGCCACCAACCAGGACAAGATCTTTGACTACAGGGCTTTTCGGAGATTGCATCGAATTCAAGTAGAGAAAATATTCAAAAAGGTTTTGCTTTAGGCTACACGAAACAAGTGAACACTGAACAAATGATTTTCATCAACCCAGTATCGCACAGAATGAAAATCCGCCTTCTTAGCCAGATTTATAAATTCATCGACGGCATATTTATAAGAATTTTCAGTGTGGATAGTTTCACCCTGGTTAAAAATAAATTTTTTCTGGTTTATATGAACCTCCTGTTCGAGCTGGCTGACCAAGTGCATTTCAATTCTTCCGAGAGATTCATTGTACAGGGCCTTGTGCTCCCATCTACTCAAGTCAAAATCAGCTTTCAGTTCACGATTGATGCGTTCCAGTAAATTCAGGTTGAATTGGGCCGTCACACCGGCAGCATCATCATAGGCCGCTTCCAGGATCGAACGGTCTTTTTTAAGATCGACACCAATTAACAGGTATCCCCCTGAGCCCAGCAGTTCAGCAACTGACTGGAGAAAATTAATGGCATCATCAGGATTAAAATTGCCAATACTCGAACCAGGGAAAAACGCTACATGAGTTCCATGAGGTACCGTCGGAGGCAAAGCCATCTCTTTCGTGTAATCCGTACAGGCTGCATGAATCTCTAGCCAGGGATAGGCCAGCGCGAGCTCCTCAGCGGCGATACGCAAATGATCGTGAGAAATATCCATGGGTACATAGGCCCTGGGCTGAAGTCCCTCGAGCAAAATATGCACCTTGGCACAACTTCCCCCGCCCGGTTCTACCAGTAGACTGCCGGTGCCCACCTGTTTGGCGATATCGGGCGCATACCGTTTTAAAATATCGATCTCGGTGCGTGTCTGATAATACTCGGGTAACTCGGTAATGGCATCAAAAAAACGGGATCCTTTGGCATCATAAAAATACTTGGGCGGTATCGATGCCGGTCGCTGTGTTAAACCCTGGATCACATCATCGATAAATTCATCACGCGTCGCGTGCAGGTCATGAAACTGGATATTGGCTGTCTTCATGGTATTTGGCATTTAAAGAGCACAAGTTCTGAATCCAGCAAAAACATCATTCCTATCAGGCCCATAATAAGTACGCCAGGTATTACGAATCATTCGCGAGCGTGTTGTCCAAGCCCCCCCTCGCAACACCTTGGTATTACCAAACAAGGGCTGAGAATAATCCTGGTACATGTCTGGTTTAAATCCGGGATAAGGTCCGAATGTATCATGGGTCCATTCCCAAACATTGCCTATCATCTGCCGACAGCCAAAGGCGCTGTCTCCAGATGCACAGGCACTCACGTCAATCGTACCCATGGTATACCCATCCAAATTGGCTTGACCGGGTTCAGGTGGACTATCCCCCCAGGGGAAATAGCGTTTGGTTTGAGACAGTTTTAAACCATCAGTTGTGGGTTGTGCTGAAGCAGCTACTTCCCACTCAGCTTCGGAAGGCAAGCGTCGTTCAGCCCAGTTACAATAAGCCAAGGCCTCATACCAACTGACATGAATGAGTGCAGCCTTAAGTGGCAGGGGTATCCACTGGTCGAATTGTCGAACCTGCCATCCTATTGGACCATTTCTCCAGTAGACCGGATGGTTTAAATTGCTGTGCTCGCGCCATAGCCAGCCTTCATCACTCCAGTAATCCCGGTTACGATATCCACCCGCTTCTACAAAACCCAGGAAATCCTGGTTACTGACCGCCACCCGGGCCATCCTGAACGCATCGATTTCAACAGGGTGAGCCCACTTTTCATTATCAAACACAAAGCCATCATGCTGATGCGCACCGAGCATAAACGTACCCCCCGGTATTTCTGCATCACCGCTCAAATCTTCTGCCTGTTGCATATGCTGAATACTGGCAGGACGCTCCGGTGTAGGGTATTTAAGTGTCTGGCGCGTATAAGTGAACGCTTCGTTATGCATGTCATGATGGTAGACAGCATACTGGGCCAGGTAGTCTCGTTGCTCATCTTTCCCGCTTGAAAGCATCTTTTTAACCTGGCCAAAAACACAATTGATATACTCAAGTGTTTGCGCCAACTCAGGTAACGGTAAATCCCAGCGATCATCATGCGCAATCGTGATGGAGTCATACAGATTATCAACATCAGCACGAATGGCAGCTCGACCTAAATGTTGTCGCAATACCCAGTATTCATAAAAATAAGCGACGTGACCAATTTCCCATAATAAAGGATTCACCGTAGGTAAAAGTGGGCCCATCATTTGTTGATCGTTTAATCCCTCAATCAGTGCAAGTGTTCTTGTCTGGGCATCTTCCATCTGCTGAATGAGGTTGTGAGTAATAGCGGGTGACTTCATTTTTATTTTCTGTTTTGATGTTCATTATTTTCCCATGCAAGTCTTGAGTTGTCATTATGGAAATAATCATTCTTACTCTCACCTTGATACTATCCGGTGAATCTTTGAATTATATTCATTGTGATTTTACTCACGCCGCAAAACGGGTTTCATCATGAAGATACTGATGATCACACCGGCCCGTCCCGCTTCCAGGTCCGGAAATCGGACCACTGCTACGCGTTGGGCCGCAATACTCAGAAAACTCGGGCACCAGGTGATCATTGCCAATAAATACAGGGGGGAAGCGGTAGATGTCATGGTGGCTTTACATGCCTGGCGGAGTGCCGATGCAATAAACCAGTTTGCGCAGGAACAACCCCAGAAAATTCTGATCGTGGCCTTAACCGGTACAGATGCCTATAAGTTCATTCACAGTCATGCCGAAATAACCTTGCGCTCTATTCAGCAGGCACACTTCCTCGTGGGATTACATGACCTTGTCTCTGAGATATTACCCCGGGATCAACGTCATAAAATGCATGTCATCCATCAATCAGCCAAACCGATTACTCATAGAAAACCCTACACACGATATTTTCACGTCAGTGTCATGGGGCATTTAAGAGATGAGAAAGACCCGCTTCGTCCTGCCCTGGCAGCACGTCACCTACCTCCGAGCAGTAGCATTCAAATTCACCAATACGGTAAGGCTCATAACGATGACTGGATTAACCTGGCACAACGGGAACAAAATGATAATCCACGATATCATTGGCATGGTGAACTGCCCCATTACCTCATTCGCAAGGTATATCAACGCACTAATCTATTGGTACTGCCCTCCCGTATGGAGGGCGGTGCCAATGTCATTTCCGAAGCGGTTATGGCGAATGTGCC
>JASJBW010000082.1 GCA_030066315.1 Gammaproteobacteria bacterium | reverse complement strand
AACCATTGGTGATGTGACGGAACCGGGGCGATATGGCATCTATCTGATTGGCGGTTCAACAACTCAACCGACGTTTAATAACAGTTCCGGTTCTGGCAACACTATTTTCGGTGGTGACTATAACCTGTTACTGGCCGGAGTACGCGGAAACTATAGTGATCTAACCATGAATTCCGCCGGAATCGCCGCGATTTATTTCAGGGGTGCTGTAGACCCAAATTCCTGGACTGATAATTCAATTATCTTGAACAGCGGGCGATCACCTTACCGCTTACTGACAGATCTTCCAAGCTCCGTTGGCGTGTTAGGTGTCGGCAATCAATCGAACATTGGTTTTAATTACGCCTCAAGTAATGTCGATAAACACTACGTGGTGATGGGAGCAACCAGCGGGCTTTCGGATATTACGCTGGTCCAAGACCCGTTGGACACGGGTGCCAGTGTCTATCGCGCGGACGTCAATGTCGGAGTGCCGGCTGGAGTGACCCTTGCGCTGGAAGATGGCGCAATCCTGAAATTAGACCTAAATGTGCGCCTCAATATAACGGGGTCATTAATAGTGGGTGACGGGGACGGCACGGGCAACAGTGCGATTTTTACTTCGATCTTTGATGACGCTGCTGGAGGGAACAGTAATGTTAATGACCCCACCGATGCCGATCGTGTCCCTGCCGCGATCGATTGGGATCGTATTCGGGTCATTGCTGACGGCAGTGTAATTGATATTGATAATGCAATTATTCGCTATAACCAGTTTGGCGTTGAACAGAGCAATACTGTACCAACGACTTTCGAGATCACTAATAGTGCCTTCACCAATGTTTACTACAGCGGTTTGTACTTACGTGCTACCACAGGCGACAACATCGTGTGGAATCTCGATAACGTGAGTTTCAGTGATGTTTCAGTAGGTACGAGCTGGCACGGGCTCGATATTCAAATGAACGGAAACTCAACCCTTTCTGGAAATTGGTTTGGCCTGACCATGAGTAATAATATTGGGGGCAGCGGGATTTACATTCAGGATAATAGCTCCGGTATCATCAATCCAGTAATCAGTGGCCTCACCATTGAAGATACGGCGAACCTTGCTTTGCATGGTGTTCAGTTAATTGGTGACTCCACAACTCAGCCCACATTTAACGGTACGGATGGGCTCAACCAAATTCTTGCCGGTACCTACAATCTGACATTACAAGGCGTTGCGGGCTCATACAGTGACATGCTGCTGGAAAATGCGGGACTGGCATCGATTTATATCAGTAACAATGCCAATCCCAGCAGCTTCGATGGTGCCTCGATAACCATTGGCAACTCGCCCTCAGCATACGCTCTGATCGGTATGGCGATGCCCTCGGCAATAACCAGTAATCCTTACCAGGTCGGTAGTGGATTGTTTACAGATTACGGCATGATCTGGAGTTCGCTAACGGGTGATCTGACCCTGGGCGCGCCATTGCAGGCGAACTATTGGCGTGTTTATAGAGATCTCGATGTGCCTAATGGAACCACCCTGACAATCGAACCTGGAACCTTGTTGAAATTTGAAGAAGCTTATGACCTTCGAGTATTAAGTGGAGGAACGCTAAACGTCAATGGCACTTCCGGTAATGAGGTAGTGATGACCTCGTTTACGGATACCAATGTAGGGGTGGCAAATGCTTCACTGATTAATGACTGGGAAGGTGTACGGTTTGATGGGGGTAGTGCAGGTACAGTGAACTACCTGACCACGTGGTATGGTAGGGATGGCGTTTACATTACCAACAGTTCGCCGACCTTCAATAACCTGACGGTTAACTACTCGGGTGAAGGCGTGCGTATAAATTCAACCACCAACACCTCGCCGGTCTTCAACACTATGGCAATTAACGAGTGCTCGAGCACCCACCTTTACCTGGAGGGTGCAGGCACCCTGAATCCGACCTTTAGTGGCAACCTCACCATTACTGACATATCGGGTTCCAATGCTACCTGGGGAATCTATACCACTTCGGCTGATACCACTACAATCTCCGGGTTTACCATCACCGGCAGTAACCGCGGTGTCGAAATTGCGGGCTCAACTGGCGCCAACCGGATTGAAAACAATATCATTACCCGCGCCGCGAACTATGGTATTTACCATACCGCCGATGGCAACCCGTGGATTCGCAACAACATCATTACCAACAATGGTAGCAATACTGGCTCGAACACAGGTGGCGGCATTTGGGTCAATGGTGGAAATGGTATAATTTTTGGTAACTTGATCCGTGACAACCGTAATTACTCAGGCGGAGGGATTAGGATTAACAACAGCTCCATCTCGCTGGAAAATAATTTGATCATCGAGAACCGCTCCACCAGCAATACAAGCAATGCCGGAGGTAGTGGTGTTTATGTCACTGGTAATGGAACATCAACAATTAATAACAACACGATTGCATTTAACACATCTGCTGATACCGCTAATGAAGGCGCAGGCATAACATTTGAGATGTCAGCCAACGTCACGCTGACCGACAACATTATCTATGGAAATACCGATGGGAACTCTGCGGCGCATGATGTCTACTATGAAAGTGGAACCTTAACCAATAACAATAACTTGATCGGTACAATTATTGGCGGTGGCAGTAACCTGTTTAGCGCCGATGCCAGCGATATTGTGGGCGCTGACCCATTATTCACTGATGGTTGGTACCTGAGCACTTTGACAGACCAAGGAACGGATTCGCCTGCAATCGATGCAGGATCAGTCTTTGCAACCGCGGTAACGCCATTCCCATTGGATAGTTTAACCACGCAATCGGGACCACTCTCCACCGATAATGATGGTAGTGGATCAGATGGGCCTGATGTGAATCTGGGCTATCACTATGCGAGTTCAGCGCCCGTGGTGAGCGCGGCAAACACGCTTGTGACCGCGAGTCCGGATTCATCAGTGACACCGGTGAACGGTAGCGTTTCTATCCTTATTACCGTGACTCCAAGAAATGGATCGTCTGTGGTCATTGGCGCTGGACTGGATGTGGTCGCCAGCGCCGGGTCGCCATTGAGATTGGGCACGGTCGTTGATAGGGGAGATGGAACCTACCAGGTTACCTATCTGACGCCCGCAGCTGCTACAGGTAGTGATACCGTGAGTTTTACGGTCAATGGCGAATCGATTGATACCAACATCAATATCAATTGGATACCGTAATTAGAAGATTAACGCCCACCGGTCACATCGATGAAACTGCCAGTGGTGTAACTGGCCTGATCGGATAACAGCCAAAGTATAGCCTCGGCGACTTCCTTGGGCTCACCACCACGTTTCATCGGTACGAACTCTTTAACCCTTTCAACTCGGCCGGGTTCTCCACCATCGGCATGCATGTCGGTATAAATAAACCCGGGACGAACCGCATTGACCCGTATACTCTCTTCAGCGACTTCCTTGGCCAGTCCGCGTGTTAGGGTATCTATGGCCCCTTTGGAAGTGGCATAATCGACATATTCATTAGGTGACCCGAGTAGAGCGGCTGCTGAAGAAACATTGACGATGGCTCCGCCGTGACCTCCATGAGACGTGGACATACGTTTAACAGCCTCACGGCAGCACAGCATAGAACCAATGACATTGGTATTGAAGATACGATGTAACCGATCAGCAGACATGTTTTCGAGACGCATTTGTGTTTCCAGAATACCGGCGTTATTGACCAAGGCCGTTAATGCTCCCCAATGTTGATCTATGGTATGAAATAGTGCCATCACTGACGCTTCATCAGCAATATCGGCCTGTACGGCAAAGGCTTCACCTCCTTGAGACTTGATTTGCTCAACCACCGCTTGAGCGGCCTTAGCCTCGTGCCGATAATTAATACAAACCTTGTAGCCTTGATTGGACGCCAGCAAAGCTGTCTGGGCACCAATACCTCGGCTCGCACCTGTCACCAGAATAGTTTTGGTCATGACGACCCCATGTGTTAATTTTTTGAAAGAGTATCACAGCTAAAATGTTGGTAAACTCTACAGGACATTTGATAGATAAAAAGAATATGACCGATACATACCGTTTGATTTTTGATTGTCCAGACCAGACAGGTTTGGTGGCAGAGGTGACTGGGTTTATAGCCCAACATTCTGGCTGGATCACTGAATCCGCACAACATTCCGAGGAAGGTAATAATTGGTTTTATTCACGAATTGAAATCAAGGCTGATTCATTACCATTCGATATGGAAGCATTTGCCGAGGCTTTTCAGCCTATTGCAGACAAATTTTCCATGAACTGGCGCATCGTGGACAGTCGCATACCCAAAAAAGTAGCTCTATTTGCCAGTCATGCTTCACATTGCTTGTCCGATCTCTTAGATCGCTGGCGCAGTCATGACCTGTTCTGTGATTTTAGTTGCGTCATCGCAAACCATGATGCTTTACGCCGACAGGTAGAATGTTGTGATATACCGTATCACCTGGTACCTGTGGATAAACACAACAAACCCCAAGCATTTAACGAGATGGAAAAAATTATTCAAGGCTACGAAGTGGATACTATTGTGCTGGCGCGTTACATGCAGATATTGCCTGAGGACTTTTGTCATCGCTACAGTCACCAAATCATCAATATCCATCATAGCTTTTTGCCTTCGTTTATCGGCGCCAAACCTTATCACCAGGCGTTTGATCGGGGTGTTAAATTGATTGGTGCCACTTGTCATTACGTCACCGAGGATCTGGATGAGGGACCCATTATCGAACAGGATATACAGCGGGTGAACCATTCCGATAAAGTAGAAGATCTGGTGCGTATCGGTAAGGACATTGAGAAACAGGTTCTGGCGCGAGGCCTGCGTTATCATTTAGAAGATCGCATCATGGTTGATGGAAATAAGACGATTATTTTTCATTAATCCTTAAGTCTTGGTATTTGATCTAACGCAGTTAGATGTTGTTTTAGTCTTCAATTTCTGGTTTTAAATTTGTAAAGTAAATTCATCACTTTACGGAGGGTACGCCCATGTCCGGTGAAGACCAAAATAGACTTGTTAAGTCGCAACATAATCGGCAAAAAAATAACCGAAAATTCCGTAACTTCCTGATAAAGGTAGGCTTAATTTATATCCTGATTTCGTCAGGTTTGTTTGTCCTGTTTGCGGTATTGTTGGAAGACCATGCTTATGACGATATGTCACGGGATGAAGTCCATCATATCTCCCAAATGGTGTTTGAGTCGATGTATACGGCGATGGTGGCCGGTGCCGGTCGACAAGGTATCGAGGCTGCAGCCAAACGCATGGAAGCAACAGGGCCCGGGTTGATCACTTCGGTCATTCGCGGTGAAACCATTGCCAGACTTTTTGGGGACAGTGAAGTTGATGCGATGCGACGACGCAATGATCTCGCCATTGTTGGCGTTTTCAAAAAAGCTGAAGAAGCCATGATCCGCAAAGACCAACGTATCCGCTTTTTGTACCCTGCGAAATTCCGTGATCAATGCAAGCAATGTCATGTCAATTCTACACCGGGAGAGGTAGCGGCTGTGGTCGAAGTGATTTATCCGGTTAGTGACCTAAAAGTGTCTACCCGGTATGTTAACAAGCTCATGCTGGTTTATTTTATCACCAGTTTTATCGTGTTAATTGTATTTTTAATCTGGAGTTACAAGCACGAAGAACAATGGAGTGAATAGTTAGATTCTTATGTTATAACTGATCAATTGGTCGTTAAGCGTGTTAAGTGAGGTATCTTTGCACCTGGTACTATAAAAGAATCGGTTGATTTAGCAGTATAATCCAATCATTCGATTGTTATTTTCCTGGCGTTTAGGGGGGCTGGTTATGCGAATAGGTGTACCGAAAGAAATAAAAAATAACGAATTTCGGGTAGGTTTGACGCCTTCGAATGTGCGTGAACTGGTAGCACATGGGCATGAAGTGCTCGTAGAAACATACGCAGGAATAGGTATTGGACGAACTGATGAGGACTATCTTGCGGCCGGAGCGGAAGTAGTCGCTACTGCCATTGATGTTTTTGACCAGGCTGAAATGATTATCAAGGTCAAGGAACCTCAGGCAGTGGAGCGGGCATTGCTACGCCCCGGACAGGTGTTGTTCACCTATCTTCACTTGGCACCTGATCACGATCAAACTCGCGAATTAATGGATAGCCAGGCCGTATGCATAGCTTATGAAACCGTCACTTCGGCTGATGGCAGTTTGCCGTTACTGGCACCGATGTCTGAGGTAGCCGGACGAATGTCAATTCAGGCCGGTGCTCATTGCCTGGAAAAGGAACAGGGTGGCAAAGGTCTGTTGCTGGGTGGTGTTCCTGGCGTTGCTCCAGCCAAGGTGGTGATTATTGGTGGCGGGGTGGTTGGTCGTCATGCGGCTGCCATGGCTATTGGTTTGGGAGCGGATGTCTGGATCATGGATCGTTCTCCCGCTGTTTTGCGTGACTTGTGGAGTCAATATGGTCATGCCATCAATACAGTGTTCTCCACTCGTGATACGCTTGAGGAACATGTGCTTTCTGCTGATCTGGTCGTCGGTAGTGTATTGATACCCGGTGCGGCGGCACCAAAACTGGTGACTGATGATATGGTCCAGGCCATGGAAAAGGGTTCAGCCCTGGTCGATGTGGCTATAGACCAGGGGGGATGTTTCGATACTTCCAGACCTACAACGCATGATAACCCGACCTATCAAACCCATGATATTGTGCACTACTGTGTGGCCAATATGCCCGGAGCAGTTCCGCACACTTCAACCTATGCATTGAATAATGCAACCTTGCCATATGTGATCACCCTGGCAGACAAGGGCTATCGGCAGGCTTTGCAGGATGATCCCCATTTATTAAATGGTCTCAACGTGTTTCATGGTCAGTTAACACAGGTGAGAGTGGCGGAAGCCCAGGGTTTATCTTTTACTCCCGCTGATGAAGCATTAAGTAATTGAATACTATTTCCGAGGGATTAATTGGTATCTACGTTTCAAGCCTGTATGATGCGCCGATAAAAAAACGTATTTAGTCTCCATAAATCATGCAGTTAACCAACCATCTGGATCCAGAAGACTGGGATGAATTTGCCCGCTTCGTTGCAGAATTTACCGCTGAAGAAATTCAGGAACTCGCTCAAAGCATAAAAGGTGAAGTCTGGCGACCAGTGCCTGATACCCTGAAGCAGGCCTTACAACAAGAGGGTTGTCCAGAAGAGGGTAGTGATTTACTTGAGGTGATCCAAGACTACCGTCATAACATTCGCCCCTATCGAGTCGGTAATACCCATCCCCGTTTTTTTGGCTGGGTTCAGGGCACGGGCACCATGCCCGCCTTAATGGCAGATATCGCTATCAGTGCAATGAACTCGAATTGTGGTGGCAGGGATCATGGTGCTATCTACATTGAACGCCAGGTCATTAACTGGTGCAAGCAGCTATTGGGATTTCCTTCAGATTCAGGCGGATTAATGACCTCAGGGACTTCGGCCTCAACCCAGTATGCGATGCAAATAGCGATGTTTAAAAAGCTGGGGATCGAACACAAACAGAAAGGTTTTTTTGGAGAAAATAGACCCTTACGCTGTTACACCTCGATTGAAGGCCATAGTTCTATCATTAAAGCCGTACAAACCTGTGGAATCGGTTCAGATAACCTGGTGGTGATACAAACTGATGCACACAATAAAATTTTATTGGATGAACTTGAGCAGAAAATCAAGGAGGACCTTGAACAGGGATTCAAGCCGTTCATGGTGTTGGTTAATGCCGGTACCGTCAACACCGGCGCATTTGATGATTTTAAACAGGTTCGTAAACTTTGTGATCAGTATGCCTGCTGGATGCATATTGACGGTGCTTTTGGTGCCTGGATGAAAATTGCTGAAGAACCCTACCATTCGCTGTCGGCGGGTTTAGAGTTGGCGGATTCTCTGGCCTTCGACTTTCACAAGCTGATGTATGTGCAATTCGACAGTGGCGGCTTGTTGGTTCGAGATGAAAAATTCCATCGCAAGGTTTTCACCATTCGTCCCAATTATCTGGAACGACATGGGCAAGCGCTGGCAGGAGGAGATCCCTGGTTTTGCGATTATGGCCTGGAATTATCAAGATCATTCAGGGCGCTTAAAGTCTGGTTTACCTTTAAGACTTACGGGCATAAAAAACTGGGGCAGGCCGTCACCAAGAATTGCCAACTCGCTGAATTGCTGGCTCAACAGGTAGAGCATTCTCCCTATTTACAGAAAGTCAGTGAACCGGTATCAAACATTTTGACCTTTAAAATAAAAACCGAAAAAGATCCTGATAGGCATAACCAGTTATGCGAAAAAGTGGTCTCAACTTTACAGCTTGCCGGTGACGTGGTTTTTTCCTTGACCAAATGTCATGAGTTTAGGGTTATACGGGCTTCCATCACCAATCATCGCACCACCGAAGAAGATATCATCTATTCCATTGACCGCTTGAATCAGTTGATACAAGCACAAGCTTAAAGGCTTAAACGTCGGGTGTACTGATCCGGTTGACTGTTTTCCCAGGCATGATCGAAGAACTCTAGCTGCGGTTTTACGTGTAATCGATCATGCTCAATGACTTTACCTTCGTAACGATCAGGGTTATTGATTTCACAGATGGAATGGTTATCAATAATCAGCCAGCTTTCGCGGAAACGCTGTAATTCCGGAGTACTGGGTATCCGGATAGACACATAACTGGATAATCTCTGTGAAAGATGGATCAAGCAATGCCCCTCGGTGGCCACCGTTTTGGTTTGTTGTGCCAGAATTCTCACCATGGAATGCTTGTTCTTGCGTGCCAATGCAGACAGCATTTCGCAGATTTCGGCATGATTGTAAAGTAACGGTTCCAGCTCCTGTGAAAAAATGGCAACCTGCTGCTCGGCCTGTTGAATTAAACGATGCACGGCATCGCTGCACTCTTGACGACTATTTAAAGTACTTACTGAAGAATTATCCATAACTATATGAAATTAAATAAATATATGTATTTTACTGATGATCTCTTATGCTATTGATTGTACGCTGATTACAGATTTTTTTTTATTTTCTTATCGTTTTATCTTTTCTTCATATAAATCATCTATTGTTCTATGATTTTGCCAATCAGAATTAAGTAGGTATGAATAGATATGACCATTCGTGTGGGAATAAATGGCTTTGGGCGCATGGGTAAACTGGGTTTGCGAGCCGGTTGGAAGCGACCGGGTATTGAAATTGTACATATCAATGAAACCAAAGGTGATGCTGCCTGCCATGCTCATTTGCTGGAATTTGACTCGGTGCATGGACGTTGGGATCAAAATATTTTTTCCACAGAAGATAGCATTTCGATTCATGGGCAAACCATGGGTTTTAGCAATCATTTTTTTCCCGAGGATGTAGATTGGGGTCATAAAGGCATTGACCTGGTGATTGAGTGTTCAGGCCATTTTAAAAAGCCTGATGTCTTACAGGCTTATTTTGATCAGGGTGTAAAAAAAGTACTGGTCTCCGCACCCGTACCTGATCCTGCATTGAACATCGTCTATGGAATCAATCATCATCAGTACGATCCCATACAACATCATATTGTGACCGCGGCTTCTTGTACCACCAATTGCTTAGCGCCCATTGTGAAGGTGATGCACGAAGAAATTGGTATTCGTCATGGCACGATGACAACAATTCATGATATTACCAATACCCAAACCATCGTGGATAAAGGGCATAATGATTTACGTCGCGCACGCGCTAACAGCCAGTCCCTGATACCGACCTCCACGGGGTCTGCCAAAGCCATCACCAAGATCTTCCCGCAACTAAACGGTAAGTTAAATGGTTTAGCCGTAAGGGTGCCTTTACTCAATGCTTCCCTGGTCGATTTTGTCTTTGAAGCAGAGAAAAAAACCTCGGTTGAAGAGATCAATGCCTTGTTTAAGCAAGCTTCCAAAAATGAACTGGAAGGAATTCTGGGTTACGAAGAACGACCTTTGGTTTCCATCGATTATCTCAATGATGACCGTTCTTCAATTGTGGATGCCCAATCGACCATGGTCGTTGATGGATCCCAAGTTAAGATCCTTGCCTGGTATGACAATGAATGGGGTTATGTCAGCCGCATGATGGATATTGCACAGATGATGGCTGAGTCGATGCCCAATGCCTAAAGGCATGCGCGACTACCTGGTCATTACCGTGGGGTACTGGGGATTTACCATTACGGATGGTGCGATCCGCATGCTTGTGGTGCTGTACTTTCACCAGATTGGATACAGTCCTCTTGAAATCGCGATGTTGTTTTTGTTTTACGAATTTTTTGGAATCGTGACGAATCTTACAGGCGGCTGGTTAGGTGCACGCTTTGGATTGAATAAAACCATGCACCTAGGCATGGCGCTCCAAGTTTTTGCGTTGGCGATGCTGACCGTACCGGACAGTTGGTTGAGTGTCGCTTATGTCATGTTGGCCCAGGCATTATCGGGTATCGCTAAAGATCTCAATAAAATGAGCGCCAAGGCCAGTGTTAAACTGATGTTACCTAAAAAGGGTGAGGTAGCTGCGGATCAAAAGCAATTGTTTAAATGGGTCGCAGTTCTCACGGGATCAAAAAACTCACTGAAGGGTGCGGGGTTTTTTATTGGGGCCGCGTTGTTAGCCTGGATCGATTTTAGAGGGGCTTTAACCGTACTTGCTTCGGGTTTGTTCATTGTCTTTGTGTTTACCTGGATCATGTTACCGCGTGAAATAGGAAAAACTGAGTATAAACCGAAGTTCAAACAAGTATTTTCCAAGACTCGTGAAATCAACTGGCTGTCCGCAGCCCGATTCTTTTTATTCGGCGCCAGGGACATCTGGTTCGTAGTAGCACTTCCCGTGTTCTTAGGTGCCACGCTGAATTGGCATCATACACAGATTGGGGCTTTTTTAGCCCTGTGGGTCATCGGATATGGCATCGTTCAAGCTTTGGCACCTCGATTATTACGTCAGTCGCATGCGCAGCGTGGACCGGATGGTAGTACCTCAAGATTCTGGGTTTTCACATTGGCGTTATTCCCACTGGGTATTGCACTGGCTTTGGAGCAGGGCATGGCTCCGGGAATGGTGCTGGTGATTGGTCTGGCATTATTCGGGATCGTGTTTGCCATCAACTCAGCCATTCATTCCTACTTGATTCTGGCGTATTCAGACGATGACAAAGTGTCGATGAATGTGGGTTTTTATTATATGGCTAATGCAGGCGGAAGATTGGCGGGTACGGTTTTATCTGGCGCTATCTTCCAGTTATATGGTCTGGTTGGCTGTTTATGGATTTCAACCTTGTTCGTGTTGCTTGCAGGAGCGTTTTCTCTTGCCTTGCCTAAATTTCAGAGCGCAACGGCCTAACGCTAGACTTTGACATAAGCAGAATCATCTGCTTTTTGCCGATCGTCTTGAGGAAACTCACCGGTAGCCAGGTAGATAATTTCTTCTGCAATATCAGTAACATGATCACCAATGCGCTCGAGACTACGAGCAATGAAAGACAGATGAGTGCAGGCAGGTGCAAACTCACCGTTGTAGGTGCTAATGGTCAACAGGTCTGAAAATATCTTCGTGTATAGCTCATCAATATCATAGTCCTGTTGACGAATGGTTTCGGCCAGAGAGATGTCCTTGCTGGCATAGGCATCGATGACTTCCCTGAGCATGGTATTGACGGCATGCCCCATGTCAATGATGCGCTGTTCTTCTCCTGTTGGATCGAGTTGATCAAGTGTTGAAGAATGGTTCGCTATGTTTTTAGCATAATCACCAATACGCTCAAGATCTTTACTGATTCTCAATGCGGCAACAAATTCTCTGATATCTGAAGCCATAGGCTGGTGAATAACAATCGCTTTAATAATCAGCTCATCGATAATTCTTTCACTGGCATTGATCAGTTCGTCTGCTGCTGCTGATTCTACTGAACCCATTTCATCTCGTGCTTCGAAGGCGTTGATGCATCCTTCCAGTTCATTACTGACCATCTTGGCCATAAATAATATTTTGTCATGAACCGTTTGGATATCGTCGTCGAAAGATTTTTGAATATGACGAGTACTCATGATGCCTCCTACTACTCTGAAGTTCTCTTGTTTATTATAGTTTTTTTAGAGTTTTAATGACATATGTTTATGCGGAATTCCCGCTTCCATAAACACTTCCGAATCACTGACAAAGCCGTGTTTCTGGTAAAAGGGCAAGGCTGATATTTGTGCATTTAACATAACATTTTTATAGCCTTTCTTACGGGCTATATCGATCAGAAAGACGAGCATCTTCCCTCCAACACCCTGGTGACGATACGCTTTCAATACACACATACGACCAATGTAGTGGTTTGGCAATAAACGTGCGGTCCCAACGACCTGACCTTGCAGTGTCGTGGCTTTAATATGAATGCAAGTTGCATCCTGATCATCCATTTCCAGCTCCATGGGGACCTGCTGCTCTTCAACAAAAACCTGGGTGCGTACGGCCATGAGTGCTTCTTTACCCTGGTGCCAATCCGCCAGTTGGATGTGTATATTATTCGTCATCCAAAATCGGTAATAAGGTTCTTTGTTGAATCAGATCCAGCACTAACTGTTGAGTATGGCTCGGCAAGATCGAGATGATATCCGCAAGTGGGAGGATCATTTGGTTACACAACATTTTGCAAAAATCCAGATTGACATCCGATGCCTCCAGAGTTCTGGATTGCCCATTACAGAAGAGTAAAAGTTGATTATTGACGTGATGATAGAATAGTTTGGCATCCGGATGTTTTTGCCAAAGGTAACGGGCAATCGTATCGATATCATCACAGGCTATCGTTTCCACGTCCTCTGATAGTGTCGTGTCTGAAACGAGTTTACCCACGATGTTCGGCCAGAGCGCTGACGACTTATCCAAGGTTTGGTAAATCAACGATTTGAAATGAAGGATATCTGCATGTGTGATTTCAGCAGGATCCCGACCACGTTTAAGTGGAAGGTCATAGTATCGTTCGTCCGTCAACTGATGATCACTGGCTTCTAATAAAAAACTGTCCATGATGTCAGAGATGGCTGGGGCACGGAAACCAATTGAGTAGGTCATGCAACCATTGCCACGCGCAATACCATGATGCGCAACTCGGGGCGGGAGATACAAAACGTCCCCAGGCTCTAGTAGCCAGGTTTCATCCGCTTCAAACTCTTGCAGGATGGCCAGATCCAGGTCAGGAATAAGGGACGTATCAGTCAGTTGGTGTTGAATAGACCATTCACGCACTCCATTGGCCTGTAACAGGAAAACATCATACTCGTCGGTATGTGGCCCTACAGACCCACCTTCCGGGGCGTAAGAAATCATGAGGTCATCAATTCGCCAACGAGGAATGAAGTTGAAGCATTCTACGAGTGCGCATAACTCGGGAATCCATTTTTCACATTCTGATACCAGCAGTGAATAATGTGACTCAGGCAAGTTGGTAAAATCGTCTTCTGAAAAAGGTCCATAGCGAAGATGCCAGGGAGTAGGGCCACCTTTTTCTTGAACCAGTCGACTGTGTACACCTTCTTCACAAGCCAGGCCGGCCAGTTCTTCGGGCGACAATACTGTCTGAAATCCAGGAAAAGCCTGCTTGATTAAAAGGGGGCGTGATTGCCAATATTGCGAAAGAAAATCATCAATATCGAGGTTTTTCAATTGCCACATGAAAGGTATTGGTGCTGTTTAGAAAATGTTTACAGATTACGCGCCTGTTCACTCGCATTGCCGATGTAACGGGCAGGGGTGAGTGCCATTAATTGATCTTTAGCAACTTGAGGTATTTCCAATCCGTCCACAAACTCTTGCATGATTTTTTGAGTTACACGCTGGCCTCGGGTCAACGCTTTGAGTTTTTCATAGGGTTTTTCAATACCATATCTGCGCATGACGGTTTGTATCGGTTCAGCCAGTACTTCCCAGTTGGCATCAAGGTCAGCTGCGATTATTTCTTGG
>JASJBW010000081.1 GCA_030066315.1 Gammaproteobacteria bacterium | reverse complement strand
ATTTTTTATTATTTTTTACTGGTATTTCAGTTTTTATCATCTATATATCATTATGTAAGGGTTAACTAATAGAAGTAAAACAACTGTAAATTACAGTCTGAGTCAGCCAGTCTGATCGTTTCACTTCCAGTTTAGGTTTCCTTTGCATGTATGTCCTCCTTTGGTTATGTAGAATGATTTGTTTCATTCGCTGACATTGCAACGGCCAGTTTTTTAACTGGCCGTTTTTTTTGTCTTAAGTTTTCTGGCAATTAACCGAAATAAAGCTATACACCTTAAATAGATTTATAAGAGGTATAAAACAATGGATCTGATCCTGAATCAATATACCCGGGATGGAGGCTGGGCACATCAATTTGACGCGACAAAGGATTCTGAAAATACACTGGTGATTCTTTTTGGGACATCTGATACAGCAGTCATCGATGCGGCACTCGAAGATATCAGACAAACCTATCCTTTGAGTAAAACCATTGGTTGTTCAAGTGCCGGTGAAATTTATCAGCAGGACATCTGTGACGATACCCTGAGTATTGCCATCATGGAATTTGCCAATACAAGGCTTGAGCAAGCGCTCTACCAGGTTAATAACAATGAAGATTCCATAAAGGCAGGTGAAGATATTGCCAAACAATTAAACCAGGATGACCTTAAAGGTGTCTTTGTATTGTCAGATGGATTATCGGTCAATGGCAGCGCCTTGGTTGAAGGACTAAGAAGAGGTTTACCCAAAAACGTTATTATCACAGGTGGTTTGGCGGGTGATGGAGATCGGTTCAATGAGACCTGGGTTTATTCTGACCACGAGGTCTATACACATCATGTTGCTGCAATAGGTTTTTACGGAGATGCCGTTCATATATCGCATGGCTCCAGGGGGGGCTGGGATGTGCTGGGCCCCAATAGAGAAGTAACCCGTTCAGAGAATAACGTGTTATATGAACTGGACGGACAACCGGCCTTGCAGCTCTACAAAAAATATTTGGGTGAGTTAGCTGAGGGACTGCCATCCACTGGGCTTAGGTTTCCTTTGGCGATTCAAAACGATGAAGAAGTCGATGGTAAAACGGTTCGTACCATTCTGGCTGTAGATGAAACACAACAGTCCATCACTTTTGCGGGTGATATTCCAGAAGGTTCTTATGTTCAATTGATGCATGCAAATTTTGATCGATTAATTGATGGCGCCTCAAAAGCTGCAGAAGATGCACTGGATATAGAACATGAGGATACTGCCCATTTGAATATTGCGATCAGTTGTGTGGGTAGGCGTCTGGTATTGGGGCAAAGGGCAGAAGAAGAAATAGAAGCTACTGATGAAGTTTTTCCGGAGAACACGCAACAAATAGGTTTTTATTCCTATGGAGAAATATCACCCTTAGCCAGTGGTCGTTGCGATTTGCATAATCAAACGATGACTTTGACACTCATTTCGGAACAGGGAAGTGCATAACCTTCTTAAACGCCAGCTTAAAAAAAATGGACTTTCATTAGATACTTTTCCCAATGCCACAAACTGGAGGCATTTGCTAGATAGTATCAATAAGAGTTATGAACAGGCTGACCAGGATCGATACGTTCTGGAACGCAGCCTGTCGCTCTCTTCTACAGAAATGCAGGAACTGAACCAGCGCTTAAAGGAAACTTACAAAACGCGTGAATCAGCCATACTGAATGCCTTTCCAGATTTATTATTCCTGATTGATGAAGAAGGCACCTATATGGAAGTGTTGGCGGGCAATAAGGAAAAATTACATAAGCCAGAAACAGAAATTATAGGGAAAAAAATAAGAGATATTTTACCTGCGGTACAGGCAAACTTGATTATGGATGCCATTCAGCAGGCCATAACGACCGGAAAAATGCAGGTCATTGAGTATGAATTAGATGTGCCCAGTGGACGTGTTCACTTTGAGGGTCGTGCCGTTACCATTGGGAAAATAAGTAATGGGCAATATGGGATTTTATTTTTTTCCAGAGATATCACAGACAAGGTTCAATCAGAGTACCAACAGAAGCTTCTGGATTCTGTTCTTACATCAACTACGGATGGTATCGTTATTATCAGTGGTAGTCACCAGGTTTTGTATGCCAATGAAGCGGTAACACGTATTACCGGATACAGCGTAGAGGACTTAATCAATGAGGGAAAAGGATTTTTACGACATGAAAAAGATAGTGAGTTATGTAAAGATATTTTTAAACAGGCCAATCAAACGGATCACCTGCAACAAGAGGTGATCATTCATAATAAGAATGATGGCATATCCAATATTCTATTAAGTATGGATACTAAAAGAAATGAGCAAGGACAAACAGAATATATTGTTGGTATTCTCACGGATATTTCTGAAATTAAATCCTCTCAGGTACGCTATGAGCATCTGGCAACCCATGATGTTTTAACCGGTCTTCCCAATCGCTATCTATTGGAAGAGCGGATGCGCCAGTCCATTTCAAAAGCAGAAAGAGAGGGCTTATCTGGAGCCATCTTTTTTCTTGATTTGGACCGATTTAAAACCATTAATGACTCACTGGGTCATGGCGTAGGGGATCGGCTATTACACCAGGTAGCATCAAGATTAATGAGAGTCTGTCGTATTGAAGACACTGTGGCCCGTTTTGGCGGCGATGAATTCGTAATTTTGGTTGATGATATTGAATCACAAGAACAAGCCTTTCAGATTGCCGAAAAGATTCTGCATGTTTTTGATAAAAAATACCATGTCCAAGGTTATGAATTAAATGTATCCACAAGTATTGGTATATCCATTTTTCCAACTCATGGCACTGATGTGGAGCAATTAACCAAGCATGCGGATATCGCGATGTATGCAGCAAAAAGCCTGGGAAGAAACCGTTATCAGTTGTTTGCCAATGAATACCTGGAATCCGCCATAACCGGGTTGACCTTAGAGCATGAAATGTTAAATGCTCTGGTCAAAGAAGAATTTTTATTGATGTACCAACCACAATATGCAACCAAGAGCCGAGCGTTGACCGGTTTTGAAGCCTTGATTCGTTGGCAACATCCCGAACACGGCATGATACCTCCTTCAGACTTTATTCCTGTTGCCGAGTCAACGGGGCAAATTGAACAAATTGGATTATGGGTTTTTGAAGAAATTTGTAAAAAGGTGGTTGAGTGGAATGAAAAAGGCTATTTATTTAACCGTGTTTCATTCAATCTTTCACAACGACAATTAATGGATGGTACCCTTTCTGATCAATTGATCCGTGTGATGGAAAAAACAGGGGCTATCGATTTTACGCACCAGATAGAATGTGAAATTACGGAGAGCCTGATTATCAAGCAAACAGATATCGCTTTAGAGACCATCAATAATTTGAAAAAAGCAGGAATTTTATTGGCTATCGATGATTTTGGCACAGGACATTCCTCTCTCGTTAACCTGAAACGATTCCCGCTGGATCGTTTGAAAATTGACCGAGAATTTGTGCGGGATATTGGAAGGGATAAAAATGATGAAGCGATCATTCGTGCGACGATTGCATTAGCCCAGGGTTTTGACCTGGATGTTATCGCTGAAGGTGTTGAAGAAGAGTCACAAATGAAGTTTTTGCAAGAAGTGGGTTGTCAGGAAGTGCAAGGCTACCTGTTGAATCGGCCACTGAGCTTGGAGCAATGTGAACTGTTACTGCAAGATCAAATGCTTGCGACAAAGGAAGTTGTCTTTAAATAACTTCTATCTGATCGGTCAATTCGGGGCAGTTTAATTTCGTTAGAATTATTCATTTCATTCGGATCCTTTTATAGATTTCAAGTGAAGGCCGTCTAGAGAAGCCAGGTAATGAGGGCTAAAAAGATAATAACGCACAGGATAAGCATGAATGCGGTCATTGGCCTTCCCCTTCAATATGAGTGTTCAGTTTATTCCAGACGAGGATAGATGAAAATCGCGTTTTGCCAGAGCGACGCCATTAACCAAGATTTCCAGTTGATGTTTTCCGGGATAATAACGGCGCGTGGTGATGGGTCGAAAAGAATGTGTTTTGCGCACGAATCTAGATGAATCTCCTTCATCGAATTCGTTAATTTTAAAGACTTTTGGCAGCAAGAGACCATTCGATTTCTGAAAATACAGGCGAAATTCAAGACGGCACAAACCCAGAGGTTGGTTTGATTTTAATCTGAAAGAAAAATGTAGTGACTCTCCCACTTTGATTTTTTCAGTCACGTTAAAATCAGACAGATGGATATGGTCGGGTGGCGCATAACCAAATAGGGATAATGCATCAGGATCACCCGATTTTAATAAGGTACGACACGCATGTTTGACCAGCCGATCAGTTTCCCGTTTCTCGTTAAACCATGGTTTCACGGTATTGAGTACTAATTCTGGATGATCCTTGGAAATATCATTGAGGTTGTTGGCAACACTACGGCGTACATATTCACTGGGATCATTTTTAAGATTTTCCAAGATAGGCAAGATGGGTGAGGGATCACGTTTAAACTCAGGTAAGGCCATGGCCCAGGGTAACCGTGGGCGACATCCTTCTGTCGAGAGACGACGGACATGGTGATTATCGGAAAGACTCCAGTTGAACATTTGTTGCATCATTTTTTTAGGCTGATCAAGGATAAAGGGCCTGACAGCAAATTCTGCTGATGAAAATTGGGTCATAATTTCCAATGCGGCCATCGATGAAGCAAACTCCTCTCGGCCATAAAGTTCCACATATTCCGGGAAAAACATCGATTCAAAACCACCAAAGCGCGGACAGCAGGCCAATAAAATAGGTAGGGCATTTGAATATTCCGCAGGCAAAAAGTCATGTATCACATGCGTGATATGGCGCATGCGCTGTTTAAGTTCAAGCTCTGGCCACTGATCATGAAAAATAGCCAGTTCAAATGCTTGGAGATCAACACGCGCATCCTGCGCCTGTAAACAAGTCGCTAAATCACGAATAAACTGAGGGGAATAAACGTTTTTTAAGGCTTCAGCCATGATTCAATGAGGTTACTCGTGGGTTAGGATGTTTTCGGGGTTTTACCGGTTAAACCCTTAAGACGTAGCATAAGCTATTTAGACAGGTTCCTGATATAATCCGCTGCCTTTTGCTTCGGCCTGCATTCCATGTCTACTCAATCTCCTCCCAATTTTAAACAACTCGGTCTACCCGACACTTTACTCAAGGCACTATCAGGCCTGGGTTATGAGACTCCTTCACCGATACAGGCTGAATGTATCCCGTTGTTGCTTGAGGGGAAAGACATTATTGGTCAGGCGCAGACCGGTACCGGTAAAACGGCGGCTTTCGCATTACCCCTGTTAAGTCGCGTTGATGTTGCCAATTTGAAACCGCAGATACTGGTACTAGCGCCCACCCGCGAATTGGCCATTCAGGTGGCCGAGGCCTTTCAGTCCTATGCTTCAAAAATCAAGAATTTTCATGTGTTACCCATATACGGTGGCCAGTCCTATGATATCCAGTTACGTCAGTTAAAAAGAGGTGTACACGTCATCGTGGGTACGCCTGGGCGTGTGATGGACCACCTGGAACGAAAAACATTAAAACTCGATCAGTTACAGGCCCTGGTACTCGATGAGGCCGATGAAATGTTGCGTATGGGGTTTATTGATGATGTCGAATGGATCCTGGATAAAACACCAGTACAACGTCAAATTGCGTTGTTTTCGGCAACCATGCCACCCGTGATTCAAAAAGTGGCTAATAAATATTTGAGCAATCCTGCTCGAGTGAAAATTAAAAGTAAAACGCAAACCGCCAGTACCATCAGGCAGAGTTATTTACAGGTCAGTGGCTATAAAAAGATAGATGCCCTCACACGAATTCTGGAGAGTACAGATATTGATGCGGTTTTAATATTTGTACGGACCAAGAATGCCACGGTAGATTTGGCAGAAAAACTCGAGGCCAGGGGTTACGCTTGCGAGGCATTAAATGGTGACATAGCGCAAAAAATGCGTGAACGGACCATAGATCGTCTGAAGAAGAAAAAAATTGATATTGTTATTGCCACTGATGTGGCTGCGCGCGGATTGGATGTAGAAAGAATTAGTCACGTGGTTAACTATGATATTCCTTATGATGCGGAATCTTATGTGCATCGTATTGGAAGAACGGGTCGAGCAGGTCGTGAAGGAGAAGCCATCCTTTTTGTTACACAGAAAGAAAGGCATTTGTTGCGAAGTATCGAGAAAATGACCCAGCATAAAATTGAAGCCCTGGAATTACCAAGCACCGAAGATATCAACCAACAAAGAATGAATAAATTTCGACAACGTATTCAAGATACTATCGATACCCAGGACCTCAGTATTTGTCATGAACTGGTTCATTCTTTTGTGGCACAAAAAGATACGGATCCTCTACTGGTGGCAGCCGCATTGGTGAAAATGGTACAAGGGGATGAACCGCTCTTATTACAAGATCAGCCTAAGCGAAACAATCGTGAAAGCAGCCATAAGCCTGGTGCGACCCGAGGAGAATTCGGTCGAGATAATTCACAGGGGGCCAAAGCGATACATTATCACGCCAAGCCATTACAGAAATATCCGGATATACCCATGCGACGCTATCGGTTAGAGGTAGGATCTAACAATGATGTCAAACCGGGCAATATCGTAGGTGCGGTTGCCAATGAAGCCGAAATTGACAGCTGTTATATAGGTGCTATCGACATTTACGATGAGTTTACTTTAATTGATTTACCTGACGGTATGCCAGGAGAAACCTTTAGAATCCTTAAAAAAGCGCGTGTTGCGGGCAGGCCTTTAAATATAAGTGCCGTCAAAGCCGAAAAAAAACCACATGCGGGTCATCGTGACGGCAAGGACCCTAAAAAATCCGGCACAAAGCCTAAATTGAAGCATCAAAAACGCAAGGGCAAGCGTCCAGCCGTGGCGAGACGAAAAGAAAAATCGAGAGCTAGACGCGCTGACTAGTTTCCCGTTTGATCAGGGCTAAAAATAAAGCCGCCGAGATTCCTGAAGATCCAAAGATCATCAGCATGACCATGATTTGATAACGGACGGCGACCAGGGGCGATACACCGGAAAGAATTTGACCTGTCATCATGCCAGGTAAGGAGACCAAGCCAACCGCCAACAAAGCATTTATCACCGGTATCAGTGAAGCCTGGTACGCAATATTGCGGCAGTTGATATAGTCTGGGTTCTTGTCATATTCACTGTAAAAACGTTCTGCAGCCAGGCTGATGGTGGTCATGGCATTGGAGAAAATCATACCCGCAATGGGGATCATGACCTGGGGTGCATACCACGGATCAAGATGCAGGATTCCCTGAGTGGTAATTACCAGGGTGAATACACCGCCAATGGTAATGGCAATGAGGCTGTAAATATAGAGTGGTCGCCCCGCATCTTTAAGTGCACTTAAGGAAATCCAGCTTGCCGCTATCAGCATAATGCAGAGAATTAACAGGATTATGATGGAGTTATTGCTGTCGAAGATGAAGGTTAATGCATAACCTATGATCACCAACTGTAATAACATCCGTAACACAGCCAGCAAAGCACGTCGGGTACTTAATGACCAGCGCATCATGATAAAGATGGTGATGATTACCGGGATAAACCCCAGGGTTAAATCCAGTAAATTGATATTAGCCATTCAATTTCTCTAAGTAACTCAAATCAAAACGACCCCATGATATGCTGTCGACATTCAAGTATGACCATGATCTAAATGGTTAGTTTTGCTTCAAGTCTTATTAAACAGCATATCTATAAACTGTTGCCGCGTCTCAGGGCTCTTGTCGCGCATGAGTTCGTATTGTGCATGTTGATTCGGTTGGGTGACATCGATACGAATGCCCCAGAGCGGTTTGATCGTATGCGGCAAGTTTGAGTAACGTACATCAATGATCAGGTTTTCATCGTTAGGATCCAAAGCCAGAAATCCATTGGAAAAAGTATCGAAGCGAATGATATCTTGTTGTAAAACTGAATCCTGTTGAATGGGTAGATCATGTTTCAGGGGATTAAAACTGTTAACTTTACCCCCTGCAAAAATTTGATGTTCACCCGTAAAAGGATTTAAGCGTATGGCATTTACATGGTAGATATCACCTGCCTGATAGACAGAGCGCCATAACCATAAATTGCCCAGAGTCGGTTTAACCAGTATGCGTTTTACAGTTTGATGATTTTCCTTTGCCAGGTTAAGCGTTATTTCCTGTATACGTTGATTTTGAGTCCAGCCAAAAACCAGGTATAACGAGCACAATATTAAAAAGAGCTGAGCATAATATTTGCGTTTAAATATCACACTGAGCAGAACACCGAGTATTAGGCTGAGCGTAAAGACAGGGTCCACGATGGAAATAATATTGAAGCTAAAACGTTCTTCACTAAGGGGCCATAGCAGTCGGGTGCCATAACTGGTACACGCATCCAGAAAACCACTTAACAGGTAGCCTGCAAAACAAAACAGGTAAATACGATGCCAGGCAAAATAGTTACGAAATATTGGCCATAACAGTAGGCTGAGTACCAGTGCAGCGATTGGAATGAAAAAAACGGAATGGGAAAAATGACGGTGGAATTCCAGGTTCAGCAAAGGATCCTGGGAAGACTGAATAAAAAAATCCAGATCTGCGGATAATCCTGCGATTAAACCAATCAGGCCAGCCTTGCGCGTTTCTTCAGCTTTGGCCAGTGTGATGGCGAGGGAAGATCCCAGCAGACCCTGGGAAACCAAATCCATGCGATTAATTAAAGCAGGTTTTTGCCGTCAAAAACATCTACTTCAAAATCTGAAGTATCAAGGTCTTCAATACAACCCAGGTTCACCCGGTAATGGCCTGGGGCACGTGCGGTTTCATGAAAGGGATAAATTCCACAGGTCTTACAAAAAAAATGTTTAGCGGTTTTAGCACCGAATTGATAAAGGCCCAGAGACCCTTCATTTGCATCGATCTTAAGGGTTTCGATGGGTATGACTTGCGGTGACATCATGGCGCCCTTTCTGGAACAAATGGAACAGTTGCACCTCAAACCCTTTTCGATTTTATCGCCTTCGTAAGAGAACCTAACTGCCCCGCAGTGACAGCTGCCTTCGTAATGTTCAGACATGACTAACTCCTGGTTAGTTAAATGAGCACATCATTATCTCGTGATTGATGCTTTTCATGCAGACGTTGATCAAACTTATTTTTACTGATGATAAAGCGTTCATGCCGGCCCTTGGATATCAGGTCAATCCCATCATGAGCTTCTACACTGAAAACAAGCCTTTTACCATCCACTTCAATCAGTTCAACGTCAGCCATGACTTCAAAGCCTGGCGGAGTGGCCGCTTCATGGCTGATATCTATATGGGTACCCACGCTTTGTTCTTCGGGCCAATCCAGGTGTGGATTGATACAGAGAATACAGGCCCATTCCAGAAAGCCAACCAGGAACCCGGTCGCAAAGACTTCGGGCATCTGGATAAACTCTTCCGATTCCGGATAAAGCGAAGGAACGGTTTTTGATAAGGGAATGACAAACTGGTGCCTATAAATTAAGCCCGGTTGCAAGGAGTCTTTCATGAATAATGTCCTGCTATTATGATGCTGTTTTATCACATCATAACAAAAAGTTTACAGGGACTTAAAATGCATAATGGGTGTAATCAGGAGGCCGTTGATTCTTTGTGTTGTAATTCACTGACACGGCTTAAACACGACTGGTTGGGGCAAAAATCGATGTCATCGGGTTTTATTTCGGGTTGTTTCAAGGCTTCGTCACATTGGCCGATGGTCTGGCAGTCATCGCATTTATTCATGCTTTCATTGATCTTGTGTAAAGGTACCTGATGCAGATATTGATCGAAGTCGATACCCAGTTTAGAGAGCATCTTTGACATTCGTAAGCCGTTGACGCGTTCTGCCAGGCGTTGACGAATGCTACGGCCCTGTTGCAGGTTTTTATTGATTAACAATAAGAACGCGATGGCTACAGTGCCTATAGCCAGAACAAATACAGTGATAACAATTAAACTTAGGGCAGTCATAGAAAATCTCGGGTCATTTCATATGATTTTAGTTGGCGCCCTGTAATTGAGTATTGATTTAGGTCAAATTTGGCAAGAAAGAAGCTTGGGTCAACACGGTAAAGATTGATAGTGAGTATTTATTTGTTTTTCATCAGGCATTTCTACTGATAAATGGCCCCAGATAGAACCGCTTTCAGTAATTTCCACTATACTGATAAAGATATCCATTCTATAAGTAAAACAAACAGTTATAAATCAATCTTCATCCATGCATAGGTACTTGCAAAGTTTTTTCTTATTCTTCGGATTGGTTGTCATATTTATCCATACTCATGCAGCCGTGGTTTCAGTGAGAGTCAGTTCAAGTAACGATGATGGTGAAGAACAAAATCCCCCAAATAATCAAGTCTATCGTAACAGCACTGACCTGGAACTAGCTTATGATGGCAATACCCGTCAACACATCGGGATGCGTTTTCAAAATATCAGTATCCCCCAGGGAACAACGATTAATAGCGCCTACATAGAATTCGAAGTCGATGAACAGGATTCCGGGACCACGAATGTTGTTATTTTGGGTGAAGATACTGATGATGCCGGCACGTTTGGTAACGGTGCCAATAACATAACCAATCGCAACCGCACCAGTGCATCTGTCAATTGGTCGATACCTGCATGGACGGTCGTAAATTCAAAACAAAACAGTCCAGACATTACCCCTATCATCCAGGAGATTATTAATCGTCCGGGCTGGAACAGTGGTAACGACCTCGCCATTATTGTTGAGCCGGGAACGGGTTGTAATTCAAGCGCCTGTCAACGCACGGCCGAGAGTTATGATGGTGAAAACGCGAATGCGCCATTATTGGTTATTGATTATGACTCAGGTGGGGCGTCCTCCAGTTGTGAAACCTTTAGGGATAACTTTGATACCAGCAGTTTTGCTAATAACGATGGTTCCGTCAACTGGTCAGGAAACTGGATAGAAGTGGATGGCAATGGCGCTGGAGCCGGAAGTGGCAATGCGCAAATTTCTGGGGGTAACTTGAACCTGGATGATCAACCGAATACTAATGGCGAGCCCAGCCTGGCTCGTGAAGCGGACCTGAGCAGTTATGATAGCGCAACCTTAAGTTTTATTTTCAGTACGACCAGTGGTGTGGATACTTCAGATGAGGTCATTCTGGAGATATCCAACAATGGCGGTAGCAGTTACTCAACTCTGGAATCTTTTACCGGAATCAATGGTGCGAGTAGTGGGTCTCGCAATATAGATATCACCACCAGCATGTCCGCCAATACTCGCATTCGTTTGCGGGTCAGTAACTTGTATGGTGGAGGCAATGAAACATTCCAGGTCGATAATTTCCAGGTTGAGGCTTGTTCCTCGGGGCCCAGTGTTGCATCAATAAACAGGGCTGATGCCGATCCAACATCGTTATCTTCGGTCAACTGGACAGTAACATTTTCTGAAAACGTCACGGGAGTGGATGCGACGGATTTTACCCTGGTGAGTACAGGAAGCTTAAGTGGCACATCGATATCAAATGTTTCCGGAAGTGGAACTACTTGGACAGTGAGTGCTACCACCGGGTCAGGCGCGGGTACGCTGGGGCTCAATTTGGTTGATGATGACTCCATTATCAACGCGACTTCCAACCCTTTAGGGGGTATCGGTACGGGGAATGGTAATTTTACCGGCCAGGTCTACACGGTGTTGGAGCCTTTTGACCCGGCTGATTATGCATATTCGATACAGCTGAGTGTCACCACCGGGCCCAATGCACCGGATAAAGGTTATGAGGGTTATACAGCCAGGCTGACGGGTTTTGATAGTCAAGCGTTAATCAGTGCAGGTCAAATGCAATCTGACTGTGATGACTTACGCGTCGTTTATGATGATGGTTCAACTTTGACAGAGGTTGATCGCCACCTGTTCTCCTGTAATACCGCAGACTCTGACATACGATTCATGCTACAGGCAGATATTGCAGATAATACAACCGTATTGGATTACTTCATCTATCATGGCTATGCAGCGGCCGGTGCACCTAACGCTGTGACCACAACCAATGTTTACCGCTGGTATGATGATGCCAGTATCGACCGCAGCGCTGATTATACCAGAGGCCGAATCGATGCCTGGCATGGAAGCGGCTGGGATGATTCATTGAGCTGGAATGCAGGGGGTTATTATACCTTTGATACAGATGATAATTTCACCAGTGGTTATCGTATAGATGTCGATGAAAGAGATGCCCTCATTGAGGCAGAGTATTACCACACCAATTGTTATCCGAATAATATGACAACGGGTGTAATGTTGCGTGGTGTGATTGACTCGGGCTCAGGGGGTTCTGAATCCTCTAGTCACTATTATGCAACCAACCGCGGACATAACAGTGCCTGCGGTGGCGGTTACAGTGAAGATGGTGATATCGTAAAAAGTGCGCGAACCACTATTGCTGTGGATGGTGCTAATCCAGCCAGTATTGTTGAAGACCAGTGGAGAAAGGTTGCCCTGTCGGCCTGGAGTATTAATGGTACCAATTTAACCTACTGGGATGATAATAACGGCTGGAATGACCTGGCGTGGCCTGACGCAGGTTCGTTACAGGTTAGTGGTATTGATACTAGCGACTACGAATCCAGAGGTTTTGGCGCACTGATAGTGGCCCAGGATGCCGGACGAGTTCGAAATCTGGTGATACGCCGTTATGTTGATCCAGAACCGTTAGTTGAAGTCGTGCCACCACCCGCCGTGGATCACTTTGATATAGATTTGACTGTAGGCGGTACACCCAACACCTGCAATCCTTTCAACTTTATCATAACCGCGCAGGATAGTAGCAATAATACGGTAGTGGACTATGCCGGTACGGTTACCATTACTACCAGTACCTCAAATGGCAACTTCAGTGCCGTTGCCGCAGTAAATAATGTCTCTCCCAACCCAGATAATGATGATAATGGAAGTGTCAGTTATACTTTTGATGCGCTTGATCTTGGGGCTATCACATTAGCTCTGAGTAACGAACGAGCGCAGACGTTGACGATTACGGTTACAGATTCCTCTATTCCGGTGGTGTCTACGTCGGCCAGTATCAGTTTTAGTGATAATGTTTTCATCATAACAGATACCGATAGTAGTTTATCGGGCAACGATAACGTGCCTGTTGCCGGACGTGATCATCCTTTTCGGATAGAAATGATTAAAAGAGACCCGGTCATCGGATGTGGACCTGCTGCAGGATATACGGGCACAAAACCTCTCAAGATGTGGCGTAATAAAAGTATTGCATCGCTCGCTTCTAACAATCCTGTTCTAGATGGAGATACCTTGCCCTCAACTGAACCGGTTTCTGCTAATGGGAGTATTGATTTCACCGCGGGTGTTGCCGATGTCATTCTGGTGACAGACGATGTTGGTAAATACACTATTGAGTTGGAAGATATCTCAAATACCTTTGCCGATATCACCATAGCAGGTAGTTCTGCAGTACAGACGGTAAGGCCTTTTGGTCTGTCAATAACCAACATTCAGGGAACCAATGCAAACAGTGGCGCCAGCACTCCGGGGGGGGCTATCTTTGCAACAGCCGGGGCTCCCTTTTCGGCTACGGTTGAAGCCGTGCTGTGGAGTGGCGCAGATGACATCAATAGTGACGGTCTATTGGATACCGGCAGTTTTAATAACAATTCAAAGGCGCCAGGATTTGCCTGGAATACGATACTGGACACCGTTTTAGGCGGCTTTACGCCCGCTGGCTCGGGTCTGGACCTGTATCGGGATACCGATCAGGTGGTCACGCTGAATCAATCGGAATTTGAAACCGGAGGTAATCCATCAGTTGGAACCTTTACGGTCACCAATTTGCGCTACGCAGAGGTCGGTAGCTTTACACTGCAAGGAAATGTAACTGATTACCTGAATACGATCGGCGTTGACTTTAGCAGTGATGAAATCGTAG
>JASJBW010000080.1 GCA_030066315.1 Gammaproteobacteria bacterium | reverse complement strand
GTGCAGGAAGGAATCGGTGCAATGATATCCCAGCCTTCATCAACCAATTGGGCCATGAGTGGAATATTGTGATTTTTCAGGGTATCAACAGCGTCGAGATCACCTAATTCCAATTTAGGCATGCCGCAGCATTGTGTATTGTTGATCACCATGGTGGCAATACCATTATGTTCGAAAACCTTGAGAAGATCCTCGCCAAGATGGGGTTCATTGTATTCACCATAACAGGTACCAAAAATGGCGACCTTTCCGGTTGTGGTGTCAGTGGCCTGAACGTTGCTGGTATCAGGTCGATGGTGTTGAGTCCGTTTTGACAGTGTTTTACGATGATATTCGGGTAATCTTGCCTTGGGGTGTATGCCCAAACCATCTTCAATTAATGCGCGTGTGTGTTCATTTTTATTCGCCGCATTAACCATGTTGACCACGATCGGGATGCTGGCGAGTTTGCCGAGAGTATCGGTTGAAGTAATGATCTTGTCGCGATTTTTCACCTGGCCCTTCTTAAATGCGATTGCCTTGGCACGCAGCATGAGGTGAGGGAAATCCACATTCCATTCATGGGGGGGCACATAAGGGCATTTGGTGAGGTAACATAAATCGCAGAGGTAACAGTGTTCTACAACCTTCCAGTAATCTTCCTTGGCAACACCATCAACTTCCATGGTGTCAGATTCATCGACCAAATCGAACAGCGTGGGAAAGGAATGACAGAGGCTTACACACCGACGGCATCCATGACAAATGTCGTAAACGCGTTCGAGTTCTTCAAAACATTTTTCTTCGTTGTAAAAGTCGGGATCATTTTGTCCCAACGGGTGTCGAGTAGGAGCCTCTAAACTGCCTTCACGCATAATGAATTCCTGGAAAGATGGTAGAAGTAGAAAGGGTTGCAGACCTCAAAGGCCTGCAACCCGCATTAAACAACTGCTTAGTCCATGTTATCCAGAGCTTTCTGGAAACGATTGGCGTGAGAGCGTTCTGCTTTAGCCAGAGTTTCAAACCAGTCTGCGATTTCATCAAAACCTTCATCGCGCGCTGTCTTTGCCATGCCGGGATACATATCCGTATATTCGTGAGTTTCGCCAGCAATTGAGGCTTTCAGGTTATCTTCGGTACTGCCGATGGGTAAACCGGTAGCGGGATCACCGACTTCTTCCAGGTATTCCAGGTGTCCATGGGCATGACCGGTTTCGCCTTCCGCAGTGGAACGAAATACAGCCGATACATCATTGTAACCTTCTACGTCTGCTTTGGCAGCGAAGTACAGGTAACGACGGTTAGCTTGTGATTCACCTGCAAAAGCGTCTTTTAAACTTTGCTCGGTTTTTGATCCTTTAAGGGACATGTTGCCTCCAAATTGATTGTTTAAAAAATGAATGATCGTTTACACGATCTCCAGGATGTGCAGTCTAACAATTGTCCAGCTAAAGTGAATTTGTATTTTGCAATTTAGTCGATAAAAAAAAACAATCATTTTCGAAAAGTTGATAAAAAATCATTTTGCCAAAATTGTGCTATTAACAGTTAAGCGGCGAACTATTTATTTAAAATAATAACTGATGAATAACCATAACAATAATCCCCTTAAGGAGCTCCAATGAAAGCCAGCGATCTGTTTGTAAAATGCCTCGAGAACGAAGGTGTGGAATACATTTTTGGCATTCCCGGTGAAGAAAACCTGGATGTCATGGATTCATTAATCAGTAGTGATATTAAATTTATTACCACCCGGCATGAACAGGGTGCGGCTTTTATGGCCGATGTGTATGGTCGATTGACGGGCAAGGCCGGTGTATGCCTGGCTACGCTGGGCCCCGGAGCCACTAATCTGGTGACCGGTTTCGCCGATGCCAATATGGATCGAGCACCGATCATAGGGATTGCCGGTCAAGGTGCAACCACGCGTATGCACAAGGAAAGTCACCAGGTACTTGACTTGGTCAATCTGTTCGCCCCGATCTCAAAATATGCGGTACAAATCAAGGAACCTGAAATTGTTCCCGAAATTGTACGCAAAGCCTTCAAGGCGGCTCAGGCTGAAAAACCCGGCGGAAGTTTTATAGATGTTCCGGAAAATATTGCCCATATGGAACTCACTGAAGACAAGGAGCCGCTTAAAGTGCAAAGTGCACAGGCTCCCGTTCCTCCACAAGATAAAATTTTACAGGCCGCCCAGGTTATTAACGACGCCAAATTTCCTTTGGTCATGGCAGGTAATGGTGTTATCCGTGCCGGGGCCAGTGCTAACCTGGTTGAGTTCGCAGAGAAACTAAATCTTCCTGTGGCTACCACCTTTATGGCCAAGGGCGTTATTCCGTTTAGTCATGATCTATGCCTGGGGACCGTTGGCTTGCAGGCCAAGGATTATGTCGCCTGCGGTTTTGATCGGGCCGATGTCATTATCTGCGTGGGCTATGACATGGTCGAATATCACCCTCATTTATGGCACAGCAACAAGGATAAAAAAATTATTCACATCGATATGAATCCTGCAGAAGTCGATGAGCATTACATCGTTGAATGTGGCGTGATTGGTGATATTGGCGCCGGTCTGAAGCAGATAGCCAGTGAAACACGACGCGTTAACGACCATAGTCATGGTAATTTGCGCGAGACCATCGTCGAGGAGTTATCAGCGCATTCGAACGATGATGCCTTTCCGCTCAAGCCGCAACGTATTATCTGGGATTTGCGGCAGGCGATGGAAGCAGAAGACATCGTCATATCAGATGTGGGTGCACACAAGATGTGGATGGCCCGTATGTACCAGGCAGAAAGACCCAACACTTGCATTATCTCTAATGGATTTGCTTCGATGGGTATCGGTGTGCCCGGTGCTATCGCCGCAAAAATGGCTTATCCGGATCGAACCGCGTTAACAGTCACCGGGGATGCGGGTTTCATGATGAATTCCCAAGAGATCGAAACCGCACTTCGTTATAACATCCCCATCATCATTCTGATCTGGAGTGATAGTGAGTATGGATTAATCAAGTGGCATCAGTTACGTCGATTCGGACGTGATACCGAAATCAGTTTTCACAATCCGGACTTCGTTAAATATGCAGAAAGTTTCGGAGCCAAGGGTTATCGCATTGAAAAAGCTCAGGATTTGATTCCAACCATAAAACAAGCCAAGGAAGACAATACTGTCGTGGTGATCGATTGTCCGGTAGATTATTCGGAGAACATGAAACTGACCGAGAAACTGGGCAAGTTAGTTTGTCCCATATAAGAACAGGGAGTATTCAATGAATAACGATTTTCCGATGATGGTGCCGGGCCTCGACGATAATGGCCGACTCAATGTGACTTCGCCGTGGGATCAAAAAGTGATTGGATCGGTCCCGACGATCAATGCAGAGGGCGCTGAACGTGCGCTTGAAATAGCCCATTCTATCTATGCCGATCGTTCACGCTGGTTGCCTGTTCCGCAACGCTTAGAAATTTTAAAACGTACCGCGGCCATCATGGAAATCATGACCGAGCAACTCACCCAGGAGGCTGCCAGGGAAGGGGGGAAACCGCTGATAGATTCAAAAGTGGAAGTATTACGCGCTATCGATGGTGTTTACAACGCCATGGATTGCCTCAAGGCGGATGCAGGTAGAGAGATCCCGATGAATCTTAATGCGGCTTCCAGTCACCGCCTGGCCATGACTCAGAAAGAACCCATCGGTGTGGTACTGGCGATCAGTGCATTCAACCATCCTCTAAACTTGATCGTGCATCAGGTCATTCCCGCGATAGCCAGCGGATGTCCTGTTATTGTCAAACCGGCAGAAGATACCCCACTTTCCTGTTTCCGTTTGGTAACGATTCTTCGGGAGGCGGGTTTACCCGAGGAATATTGTATGGCCGTGATGACCGAGAGTATGGAGGTTGCAGAACAGCTGGTGACGGATGCTCGATTAGGTTTTTTCAGTTTTATTGGTAGTGCCAAAGTAGGCTGGATGTTACGTTCAAAACTGGCCCCGGGTACCCGTTGTGCGTTGGAACATGGTGGTGCAGCACCGGTTATCATTGCGGAAGATGCCGATCTTGATGAAATGTTGCCTTTGATCGCCAAAGGTGGTTTTTACCACGCTGGGCAGGTATGTGTATCGGTACAACGTGTTTTTGCGCATCGCTCCATTGCGGATACCGTGGCTGCCCGCTTGGCAGAGTTTGCCAGCTCACTTAATTGTGGCGACCCCAATGACGAGACCACTGAAGTGGGCCCTTTGATACGACCTAGGGAGGTGGAAAGGGTGAGCACCTGGGTAAACGAAGCAGTCGAGGAGGGTGCTACTCTAGTCACAGGCGGTGATAAACTGGGAGACGCTTGTTATGCCTGTACTGTTTTATACGAGCCTTCAGCAGAGAGTAAAGTCAGCCAATTGGAGATATTTGGCCCCGTCATCTGTGTGTATGCCTACGATGATATTGAAGATGCCGTTACACGAGCCAACGATATAGCGTTTTCGTTCCAGGCAGCGATTGCTACAAGCAACCTGGATACGGCGTTATATTGCTACAAGAATCTCAATGCATCAGCCGTAATGGTCAATGATCATACAGCTTTCAGGGTGGATTGGATGCCGTTTGCGGGCCTAAAACAATCCGGATTAGGCATTGGAGGCATACCTTATACCTTTGAAGATATGCAGGTTGAAAAGATGATGGTAATCCGATCGTCGATCTTATGATGTCATCGATCATCTCGAAATAAAGTGATGCTAAAAAAAAAGCCACTTTTCAGTGGCTTTTTTTATCAAATAAGCAGTAATATCAAGCGGCTATATGTGGATCACCGGGATGAGTGTTATAGTGTTGTAATTCATGTTGATCGGGGTTTTTTAAGTAGATATCTCTGTTTTTTTCGGATTCAAAATAAATGATTAAATCATCCTCATTATTACTTTCAATCACATAAGGCATATTCATAAGTTGTTTTAATGGTTTGCCCGTCACAGGATCTGTTGCCTCGATTCGATACGTCATACGTTATTACCCTCCAAGCTCTAGTGTGGTGACGTCATTAAACCCTGAAAAAAAGCGTTTGTATAGAAAAAATTAACCCAGTTATAACATTTTTTTTGAAACCATTTTTAGATCAGTTGATTAACCTATGTTATTTATAATAATTCTAGAAATGTTAAATAAATAATTGAATTAAAAGGATATAGTAATGAAGAAGTATGATGTTTATGCATTAGGCAATGCACTCGTCGACATCGAGTATCACGTGGATGCTCATCAATTAGAATCGATGAATATTGACAAGGGGGTCATGACCCTGATCGACGAGCATCAGCATAATCACCTGGTTAATTATCTGGGTGAAGATCATGAAAAGATGGCTTGTGGAGGTTCAGCGGCGAATTCGTTGATTGCCATTGCCCAGATGGGTGGGCAGGCATATTTTAGCTGCAAGGTGGCTAATGACATGACCGGCCAGTTCTTTATCCAGGATTTAAAATCGTCCGGTATCGAAACCAATACCCACTTGAATCTTGATGATGTGGGCTTCTCAGGTAAATGCCTGGTATTTGTGACTCCCGATGCAGATAGAACCATGAATACCTATTTGGGTGTATCCGCTGATCTCGATAAAACCTTGGTTTCCGAACAAGCCATTGCGGAATCTGAGTATGTCTATCTGGAGGGTTACCTGGTTACCGGAGATCAATCTCGGGAGGCGGTGTTGAAAGCCAAACAATATGCACTGGAACATAAGGTTAAAACCGCATTAACCTTGTCAGATCCCACCATGATGCGTTTTTTCCGTGAGGGTATGATGGAAATGATCGGTGAAGGCGTGGACCTCCTTTTTGCCAATGAAGAGGAAGCGTTTGAGTTAAGTGGTTGTGATGACATGTTAAAAACGATAGAGGTTTTCAAAAGTCATGCGAACACCTTTGCGATTACTCGGGGTAAGGAAGGGGCGCTGGTTTACGACGGCAATACCGTCCATAAAGTGGAACCCTTTCCAGTGAATGCGATAGATACACTGGGTGCCGGAGACATGTTTGCAGGGGCTTTTTTATACGCACTGACCCATGCTATGGATTATGCTGAGGCAGCGCGTCTGGCATCTCTGGCATCTTCCAGGATTGTCACCCAGTTTGGCCCTAGGTTACACACGGAGCAAACCCTGGAATTATTACGCACATATAAGACTGGCAATTTATGATTCGATAAGGAAAAATACCCCGTTTTTTTGACCCTCGGCATTAAGGTAGATAGTTGAACCACCATGCATCAAACAGATGACTTAAGAATTACAGCGATTAAAGAAGTCGCATCGCCTGAAAAGGTTAACCGGGAATTACCGATTACAGAGAATGCTTCGAAAACTGTCTACGAAACCCGCCAAGCGATTTATCGAATTTTACGCGGTGAAGATGATCGCCTGATGGTGATTATAGGACCCTGTTCTATACACGATCCTAAAGCCGCTATCGAGTATGCCACGCGCTTGAAAAAAGTGGCTGATGAACTGAAACAAGAGTTGCTCATCGTGATGCGGGTTTATTTCGAAAAACCCCGTACTACGGTCGGTTGGAAAGGGCTTATTAACGATCCAACCCTCGATGAAAGTTTTCATATCAATAAAGGCGTGCGCCTGGCTCGCGAATTGTTACTCAAACTTTCCGATATGGGCATACCTGCCGGTACCGAATATCTCGATTTGATCAGCCCCCAGTATATTTCTGACCTGGTGGCCTGGGGCGCTATTGGAGCTCGTACCACTGAAAGTCAGGGGCATCGTGAATTGGCCTCTGGATTATCCTGTCCTGTGGGATTTAAAAATGGTACCGACGGTCGGATTCAGATTGCCATAGATGCTATTCGTTCTGCTTCACGTCCTCACAGCTTTCTGTCGGTAACTAAACAGGGACATTCGGCGATTTTCACTACTTCTGGTAATGAATATACGCATGTCATTTTACGGGGTGGCAGCCGTCCCAACTATGACCGTGAAAGTGTCAATGATGCCGCACGCCAATTACAGGAGACCGGATTGAATGAACGCGTCATGGTTGACTGCAGCCACGCTAACAGCCAGAAAAAATTCCACAAGCAGATTGAAGTCGGTGAAGATATCGCACATCAATTAAAAACAGGTCAAAAAAACATCTTCGGTGTGATGATTGAATCCCATTTAGTTGAGGGCAGACAGGATATTCAACCCGGTAAAGAGCTCGTTTATGGACAGAGTATTACCGATGCCTGTATCAACTGGGAAGATAGCGAAAAGCTACTGCAAACCCTGGCAAATGCCGTCAAACAAGCCCGTGCAGATGCTCCACCCTGTTAAAGTACGGGGAAGGATTGCTGCTGATAGTCCTCGGGAATACGATAGGCGTGATCCGGTATGGACCTGAGTGATATGGAACCTGCCTCCACTATATTTTTTATTTGACCACTGGATGAATAGTTGATGATTTTAAGGGGTATGCCTTTGAGTTCAGCCATGCCATCGGCGATCATATTCAAGATGGGTTGGTGTTCGCTTGGGGCTGTTTTCTTGAATTCATGAACGAATTTTTTTAATTGTTCCAGACTATTGGCATCTTCCTGATTTAATCCCAATTGCTGGTAGTCTGCGAGGCAGACCTCACGGATTACCTTATCCTGGTACAACATAACAACCACGTTACATTCAACACCCAGAACCTCGTCTAGTTTCCCAGAAGAACGTACCGCTATTTGATCAAGCTGCTGGCTGCCCTTTTTAAATTGTTGCATCCATTGCTGAACCTGACCACGTTTTTCAGGATTGAGTTGCTGTATCCCATGATCGATCAATCCCTGGATCATGGTTTTGTTTTTCTGGTAGAGGGATACGTATTGCCCTAGGGTTTGGGCATTGATTTTAAAATAACGACGACTCTGAGGATGTAATTGCACAATATCCCCGTTACTCAGGTCAATCATCACTGAGGGCTGGGAAGCCCCGACCTGGTTAATCCTAACCAGTTCTTGCTTGATTTGGACAGAATTGAGTGGTCGTTTTTGCTGCTTGTTGATACTGTCATAACGGATACTCAAATCAGCCCAAAGATTGCCTGTGAAAAAGAAGCTTAATAAAGATATAATCGCCGCGGCCCGCATATTCGCCCATTCCTGAAAATTTCGTCGCGAGTTTAACATTAGATGCCCACAGCTCGAAAAAAAAATTCTTCAAAAAAATCCACAAAAACATCATCCAGAAAATCGAAACAACGCCCATCAAAGACTCAATCCAAGCGGAAAAAAAATCGTAATCGATCAGGTTTTAAATGGAAGCGTTTATTGGGTTTTACGATGATCTTATTGGTACTCGCGGGCATTCTTTATGCCTGGTACCTGGATCGACTGATAGAACAGCGCTTTGACGGTGAAACCTGGGCCAGGCCCTCCAGGGTATTTGCCCGTCCGTTAGAACTTTTTACGGGGCTAAAACTTTCTCCTCAGCAATTAACGTATGAGTTAAAACTGGCAGACTATCAACCGGTCAAAGTGTTATCGAAACCTGGACAGTTTTCTTTGGTTGATGATGTTTTCGAGATTTATAGTCGAGAATTTCATTTCGCGGATCATTATCAATCCGAAGAAAAAATCAGGGTGTATTTCGATGATGAAGAAATACAAGAATTGGAATACATGTCCTCAAATGATGAGTTACTGTTTTTTCAATTAACCCCTGCTGTGATCGGTAGTTATTTGCCGGGCAATGATGAAGATCGCCTGGTTATCAACACCGAAAACATCCCGCAGTCACTGATCGACATATTGCTGGCTGTTGAAGACCATCGTTTTTATGAACATCTGGGAATCAGCCCATTGTCCATCATGCGAGCATTAATGGCTAATCTTAAGGCTGGCAAGACTGTCCAAGGTGGCAGCACGTTGACGCAACAATTGGCCAAGAACATGTTTCTAACCCCAGAACGTTCCATCATCCGGAAAATTAACGAAGCCCTGATGTCATTAATGTTGGAAATTCGTTTTTCCAAGGAAGCCATTCTTACCGCCTATATCAACGAGGTTTTTCTGTTACAGCAGAAAAAAATTGCGGTTCACGGTTTTGCCCAGGCGAGTAAATTATTATTCAAACAGCCCCTAAAATACTTAAGTAAGGATAAATTGGCATTACTGGTGGGTATGGTTAAAGGCCCTTCAGTATATAACCCGTTGGTGCATCCAAAGAATGCATTGAAACGTCGTAATCAGGTCCTGAAAATCATGTTGCAGGATAATCAGGTCTCATCCGATGAATACCACAGACTGATCGAAAGGCCACTCGGTGTGGTTAAAAAATTACCCCCGGTGAACCCTTTCCCAGCTTACCTGGACCTGGTTAAAAAACAGTTAAAGAAAAACTACTCCGCTGAAGACCTGGCGGAAAAAGGACTGTCCATTTTTACCGCATTTGATCCGGTTAAACAACGGCAGCTAGAACAAGGTTTAAAGAATGGCCTCAATCGTTTTTCCAACCATTCTATTCAAAGTGCAGTATTGATTGCGGATTACCTGAGTGGTGATTTGCTGGCGATGGTAGGTGATCGAAATCCTACCTTTCCGGGATATAATCGTGCCATATTTGCCCAGAGACCTATCGGGTCCCTGATCAAACCGATGATTTTGTATGGCTTGCTTATGGATGGTAAAACCCTGGCCAGTCGTGTTGAAGATCGTCCCATCCGGATTAAACAATCGAATAATCAGATCTGGTCACCGGAAAATTACGATAAAAAACTTCACGGCGAAATGACTTTATACCGTGCCTTCGTGAATTCTTACAATCTTCCTTTTGTACACCTGGGACTTGAAAACAATGGCTTGCAAAGGCTTACTGATAACCTGGAAAAAATTAAACTGGTACGTCAGCAAATAATTTATCCCTCGTTGTTACTAGGGGCTACGGTCATGACACCTTTTGAAGTGACCCAGATGTATCAGGTTATTGCCAACTCGGGCTACTTCACACCTTTGACTACTATTCGACAGGTCATGGATAATAAACATGAAGTGTTAACGCGTATTCCTCTGTATTCCGCTGAAATATTTGATCGCCAGTCGATGATCCAGGTACAAAGGGCATTAATCGGTGTAACCGAAGAAGGTACAGCACGCTATCTTAATACTCGATATGCTGATAAAACCTTTGCCGGTAAAACCGGTACGACCAATGATTTGCGAGATTCGTGGTTTGCCGGGTTTTCAGACCGTTATTTGACGGTGGTCTGGTTAGGTGATGATGAAAACCAACCCATCGACTTAACGGGCTCATCAGGTGCCTTAAGAATCTGGGCAGATATCATGCAGCAGATGGATGATGCATCTGTTAAATTGGGTGCGGAACCTGGACTTGAGTGGGAATACATCAATAGTCTTCAAGGCGGTAAAACTGGAAAACATTGTAATGATAGTGTTTTATTACCGTTTACCTTAGGATCAAAGCCTGACTTCAGCAGTGACTGTGACGCAAATTATTTAGAGAAAGGGATCAATTGGTTACACAAACAATTTCAATGAACATTAGAATGCTACTCATGGCGCTAGTGATAGCATTTGTGGCTGCATGTACTGCACCAAAGCCAATGGTGCGCACCGATGATTATCACAAATCGGAAGAGCCTGAGAAAACCGAAAAAACCCTTAATGGCTTACAACTAAAAGCCCTGCAATTGATGAACCAGCAGGAATTTGAACAAGCTATTTTATACCTGCAACGTGCGATTAAAGTTGAACCTCGGAATCCTCTAAACTGGCACTACCTGGCCCAAAATTATTGGCATCTTGAAGATTTTGTAAATTGTCGTGCCATGATTCAACGCGCTGTGTCTTATAGTCAATTTGACGCCGATTTGATGCGAGCCAATGAAGCTTTGCTGAAACAGTGTTCAAATTGAGTGCTGATATTCCTTCCTTGACCTTTACTTCTGTTTCAATCTAACCAAGGTATGGCAAAAACGGCTAAAGAATTAACCATCCAACAAGTATTGGGTGCAGAAGGTATCATTGCGGAATTTATTCCCGGGTTTCAACCGCGTGACAGCCAACTGTCCATGGCCGAACTCGTAGAACAAGCGATACAGCAACATCAAAATTATGCAGTAGAAGCCAGTACTGGAATTGGAAAGTCCTTTGCTTACCTGGTGCCTGCCTTCTTGTCTGATAGCAAAATCGCGGTATCAACCGGAACCAAGAATTTACAGGATCAGCTTTTTGTTAAAGATATCCCACTGATTAGTAAAACCATTCTGTCCGGAAAAAAAGTCGCTCTGTTAAAAGGCAGAAGCAATTATGCCTGTCCGCATCGAATCAATAAATACCGCTTACAAAAGCGTTTTCAAACTCGAAACATGGCAGTGCTTTTTGATGCGTTAAGTCAATGGTGCCAGAGTTCTCGTACGGGCGATATAGTAGAATTTGCAGATATTCCAGAAAATGACAGCCTTTGGTTTTATGCTACCTCCACAGCGGATAATTGTCTCGGAGGTGATTGCCCAGAATTTAATGAGTGTTTTGTCTTAAAGGCCAGACGTCGAGCTCAGGAAGCGGATATTCTGGTTATCAATCATCACTTGTTTTTTTCGGATCAGTCTTTGCGCCAAGAAGGTTTTGGAGAATTGTTGCCTGACATCGATGTCCTGATCTTTGATGAGGCTCACCAGTTACCGGATATCGCCGCACATTTTTTCAGCCTAAGCTTGTCTAAAAGGCAAATTGACCTATTACTCCGAGATATTATCGAAGCCCAGGTTACGGAAGCCCGTGAAAACAAGGAGATTCAGGAGTGTTGCCAGCAGTTACAGAAGGCAGTTGATGATTTTCGTCTGTTAATTGGTGATTTCAGTAGTCGTGGTGAATGGAAACACATTCAACATGCACCGAGAATCAAAGAGGGTTTGCAACAGTTTGAGGCTGCTTATTGGCAGTTACATGATCAACTGGAAGTCATCAAGGCCAGGGGTAAGGACTTATCATCCTGTTTTAATCGCCTGCAATCCATGCATCAAACCATGAAAGAGTTTCTGCACCCTGAAGACGGTTTGGTGAGTTGGTATGAGTGGAATGAACGTAGTTTTCGCTTAATGTTATCGCCCATCGATATCTCTCAACAATTCAGTTCTCAACTACAACAAAATGATTACCAGGCCGTACTGTTTACCTCTGCAACACTAAGCGCCGATGGCTCATTTGATTACTTCACACACCGTTTGGGTCTCGATTCAATTGAATGTGTAAGTTATGCCAGTCCTTTTGATTATCAATCCCAGGCTCTGTTATTCCTGCCGGAGAATTTACCCGACCCTTCCGATGATCAGTTTGCCGCTGATTTTATTGAAATTTGTGCTGCCCTGATTCGGGCGACCCAGGGCAACTGTTTTATCTTGTTCACCAGTTATCGTATGTTGAGTTTAGGTGCAAGACTGTTGGAGCGTAAAATCAGCAATCCCTTGTTTGTACAGGGAGAAAAACAGCGCAGCGAATTAATACAGGCTTATATGGAAACCCCCGATGCCGTATTACTCGGAACCAGCAGTTTTTGGGAAGGTGTGGATGTCAAGGGCGATAAGTTAAAACTCGTCATCATCGATAAATTACCCTTTAAATCACCAGGAGATCCTGTCTATAAGCAGCGCTTGAATTACATCAACAAACAAGGTGGCAATGCTTTTATGGATGTGCAAGTGCCCGAAGCCACAATAGCACTCAGGCAAGGCGTCGGGCGACTGATTCGAGATGTGGCGGATCATGGGATCGTCATGATTGCGGATAATCGTCTTTATACTAAGTCTTACGGGCCCAAAATGCTGAGCAGCTTGCCGCCCATGAAACGAACCTCAAATTTGTCAGAAGTTATTGAATTTGCAAGAGAAATTTGATTCATATCAGCATCTAATAAAAATCTGACATTTTAAATCCGAAATAAAATGTGATGTATTTCACGATTTTGAGATGTTTGAGGGGTATGATGGGCGCTTAAAACAACTTTAAGGAAGTAAGTTGAATAAAAAATGTTAACGGATTTCTCAATACCAGTATGAATAAACAACAATCACTACTACTGGGTGGCATCTTTCTTTTCAGCCTTGGATTGCTGAAACCTGCACTTGCGGTTGAACAAAGTCTCTTGATCGCCGCGCAAAATATGCTGAATAAAGGCCAATCACTGGAAGCCCTTGAATTGCTTGAACCCAATGAAGAGGAATATGCCGGTGACAAGGAATATGATTATCTTTTTGGGTTAGCCTTACTCGACACCGGGGAGCCAGCAAGCGCAGTATTTGCATTCCAGCGAGCATTGGCTGTGGAACCTAATTTTGCCGGTGCTCGCATGGAACTGGCCAGATCCTATTTTGAAATGGGACAAATGCCACGAGCACAAAGGGAATTTCTACTGGTTCAAAATCAACAACCCCCTGAAAACGTCAAAGAAGTGATTGATAAGTATCTCGCCGCTATTGAAAACCGGAATTTGCGTAATCGTCGGGGTTGGCGCGGATATGTTCAACTGGGACTGGGTGACGACAGTAATGTTAATAGTGCAACATCAGCGGATACCTTTCTGGGTTTTACACTATCTGAAGACAGTAAGGAAACACCTTCTTCTGTGATTTCTACACTGGGTGGCGCGACCTATGACTTACCGCTGAGTTATAGCAGTAAGCTTTTCTTCAAAGGCAATGTCAATCATCGCGCAAACAATGATGCCTCATTTGCAAGCACGGTCAATTATGACCTGTTAACTGGATACAATCGATCCTTTAAAAATAGTAATGAATTTTCAACCGCAGCTCAGATTTATAGTGCTGAAGTCGATGGTGACTTTAATAACAAGGGATTCAATTTAACGGCCCAATACAACTTTAATATATCAACTGCCAATCAAATAGGTACGTTTATTCGCGCCGGAGAGGTTGATTATGCCAGTGAATTTGATGCAAAAGATATCGATCAAACTTTATTTGGACTCAGCTGGGCTCATG
>JASJBW010000079.1 GCA_030066315.1 Gammaproteobacteria bacterium | reverse complement strand
GACTTGGGATTGGAAGCGACTCGAGCTAACGAGCTGGCCAACAATGCAGACAGTGATCAACCCCCAACAGATAAACCCCATATCGTACATTTTCTGGTCGCATTAAATCATTACATTCGTGATCATGTGGATTACACGATTCGCATGGAACCCGGTATTCAGACCTGTGAAGAAACGCTTGAAAAGAAACTGGGTTCTTGTCGGGATACAGGTTGGTTATTGGTACAAATACTCAGACACCTGGGCCTCGCAGCACGTTTCGTCTCTGGTTACCTGGTTCAGTTAAAAGCGGATCAAAAATCACTGGATGGCCCGTCTGGACCGGAAGAAGATTTTACCGACCTGCATGCCTGGGCTGAGGTTTTTGTGCCCGGTGCAGGTTGGATTGGTCTAGATCCCACTTCAGGCCTCTTTGCAGGGGAGGGACATATACCTTTAGCGTGTACCCCAGATCCGGTGAGTGCAGCCCCTATTGTAGGTGCCACCGATAAGTGCAAAGTCGATTTCAAGTTTACCAACGAAGTATTTCGAATTCATGAGGATCCCCGGGTTACTCGCCCCTATACACAAAAGCAATGGCTTGCGATTCAAGCACTCGGGCATGAGGTAGATGATAAATTAACCGCTGCGGATGTGCGCTTAACCATGGGCGGAGAACCCACTTTCGTTTCCATTGATGATATGGATAGCCCTCAGTGGAATACGGAGGCCCTGGGTGATCACAAGCTGGAGCGTGCCTATGACCTGCTGTTGCGGATACGAGATGCATTTTCAGTGCATCCCGTATTACATTATGGGCAGGGTAAATGGTATCCGGGTGAGCAGTTACCTCGCTGGGCACTGACCTGTGCATGGCTCAAGTCTGGAAAACCGGTATGGAAAACACAGAAACTATTGGATGCACCCAGTTCCAAAGGACGATATACCACCCCGCATGCAGCAAAATTAATTCTGCGGATTGCTTCTCATCTCGATCTTGACAAGAAGAACATCAAGATTGCTTATGAAGATATGCCTTATTACCTCTGGAAGGAAGGTACCTTACCGGATAATGTCAGTGTCAAGGACAACCGCTTAAAAGATGAAATGGAACGTGCCCGTATACGACGTGTTTTTGACCAGGGTCTTGACCATGTTGTGGGTTACGCCTTACCGGTCGCCTGGAATGAAGAAAAAGAAACCTGGAAGAGTAGCGGCTGGAAATTTCGTCGTAAACGCATGTATCTGATTCCTGGTGATTCCCCCATGGGTTATCGATTGCCACTTGAATCACTCAAATGGGAACCGGAAGCAAAACGTCAGAAACTGATAGAAAAGGACCCTTTTGATACCTTTGATCATTTGCCTGAAATGCGCGACCGCTTGCACCTTATTCGCAATGAAAACCTGGAACCCTGGCAAGAAAAGCAGGTTCAGGATGAATTGCCGAAAGAAACCTCTGAAGATGAAGAATTCGTGCGCACGGCACTGTGCGTGGAACAACGTGAAGGTCACTTGCACGTATTCCTTCCCCCGATGTCACACCTGGAACATTTTCTAGATCTCGTGAATGCAATTGAAGCAGCCTGTGTCGAATTAGGGGCCAGAATCATCATGGAAGGTTATGAACCCCCTCATGACCCCCGTTTACTGCGCATCCAGGTTACTCCGGATCCGGGTGTCATTGAGGTAAATATTCATCCTTCAGCCAATTGGGACGAACTGGTTAAAACAACCAGTACCTTGTATGAGCAGGCGAGACTGGCAAGACTCAGTACCGAAAAGTTTATGCTGGATGGTCGCCATAGTGGAACTGGGGGCGGAAATCACATCACAATCGGTGCCGCTCAACCCACTGATAGTCCCATACTTCGTCGCCCCCATTTGTTAAAAAGTCTTTTACTCTACTGGCAAAACCATCCTTCCTTATCTTATCTTTTTTCCGGACTCTTTATTGGTCCCACATCACAATCTCCTCGAGTTGATGAAGCTCGAGATGACGCTTTGTATGAACTGGGTATTGCACTGTCAGAAATGACCCGAGATGATAGTACTTCGCCCTGGCTCGTGGACCGACTGTTACGAAATTTGTTAGTAGATATTACTGGCAACACTCATCGGGCCGAATTCTGTATTGACAAACTGTATTCACCGACCGGTATCGCTGGACGCTTGGGTCTTGTTGAATTTCGTGGATTTGAAATGCCACCTCATGCCCAAATGAGCTTGATGCAAACGTTATTATTGCGGTCATTGATCGCGCGCTTTTGGGATAAACCCTACGAACAAAAATCAGTGCGATGGGGTACAGAACTGCATGATCGTTTCATGTTACCGCATTATGTTGAACGTGATATGCAAGATGTTATTGATGAAATGCGTCGAGAAGGATTTGATTTTGATTTCAATTGGCTCGATCCCTTCATTGAATTTCGATTTCCACGTTATGGTGTGATTAATATTGATGATGTTGAAATAGAATTAAGGTTTGCCATCGAACCGTGGAATGTCTTGGGTGAGGAGGTCACAGCCTTGGGAACAGCCCGGTATGTTGATTCATCAGTTGAACGTTTACAGGTTAAAGTCAATGGGATGACGGAAGGAAGGCACTTAATCAGCTGCAATGGTCGTCGTGTTCCACTTCGCAATACCGGTACCCGAGGTGAATTTGTGGGTGGTGTGCGCTACAAAGCATGGCATCCACCTTCCGGATTACATCCTACCATTGTCACACAGGCACCTTTGATTTTTGACTTGATTGATGATTGGAATAAAGCCTCATTGGGAGGCTGTACTTATCATGTGGCTCATCCAGGTGGGCGTAGTGAAGATACTTTCCCGGTGAATGCGAATGAAGCTGAATCTCGACGTCTTGCTCGTTTTCTACGCCAGGGACACAGTGGGGGACGAATCGAAGTGCCAGAGGAACCGGTTAATCCCGACTTTCCTCATACGCTCGATTTACGTACAAGAACAGCAAAAGGAGGCCGACCATGAGTATCGATTTCGAAGCGTTTGTTGATCATCCATTTTACGATGAATTGATCACGGCTAAAGGTAATGCAAGAGCCTATGCTCGTAAGATGTATGGGTTCATCAAAAAACTGGAGAACTCAGAACTCGAGGATCGGCAAAAAGGGGCTGAACTGGCGATCAAACAGATGGGTATCACTTTTAGAGTCTATTCGAAGGAGGAGGGTGCCATCGATCGGGCCTGGCCTTTTGATATTATTCCTCGCATTATCCCGATGAAAGAATGGAAAGCTGTTGAAGCGGGTCTCAAACAACGTGTGACGGCATTAAACCTGTTTATCGATGATCTATATCATGACCAGAAAATCATCAAGGATAAGGTTTTTCCAGCCTCTGTTTTAAAAGAATCTGTAAACTTCAGAGAACAATGTGTGGGTGTTAATCCTCCTCTCAACATCTGGGCACACATCTGTGGTTCAGATCTGGTACGTCACAGCGATGGCAAAATTTATGTACTGGAAGATAACTTAAGAGTCCCTTCAGGTGTTTCATACATGCTGGAAAATCGACTCGTCACCAAGCGCGTATTTCCTGAACTGTTTGAAACCTACAGTCCCTTACCTATTGATGATTATCCAGCGGAATTATTCGATACCCTGTCTGACTTATCTCCGCGTCCAGGTGACAAACCTGAGATCGTCGTCTTGACACCGGGTATTTATAATTCGGCGTATTTTGAACATGCTTATTTGGCTCAACAAATGGGCTGTGAATTGGTTGAGGGACGAGATCTGGTTGTCGGTGATGACGACTGTGTTTACATGAGAAATGTAGATGGATTTAGCCGAGTCGATGTCATTTATCGCCGCATCGATGATCTATTTCTTGACCCAGAGGCATTTGATAAAACTTCAATGCTGGGCGTTCCGGGTCTGCTGCGTGCATGGAAAGCCGGCAAAGTAGCCTTAGCTAACGCACCCGGTGCTGGAGTAGCTGATGATAAGGTGGTGTATTCCTATGTTCCGGAAATCATCAAATACTATCTCGATCAGGATGCCTTAGTGCCCAATGTACCCACCTGGCGCTGCATGGATAAAGAAAGTCTGACTTATGTTCTAGAGCATCTCGATGAACTGGTGGTTAAACCTGCCAACGAGTCAGGAGGATATGGCATGTTGGTTGGACCCGCTTCTACGAGATCCGAAAGAGAGGAGTTTAAAGAACTTATTAAAAAGGACCCACGTAATTATATTGCACAACCCACTCTGGGCATCTCCACGGTACCCACAGTAGTTAAAAGTAATGTCGAGCCACGACATGTGGATCTCCGGCCTTTTATCTTGAGTGGTAAAAAAATTGAAGTAACGACGGGTGGATTGACGCGTGTAGCTTTAAGAAAAGGATCATTGGTCGTAAATTCTTCTCAAGGTGGTGGCAGTAAAGACACCTGGATTGTCGACGAATAAAGGAGCCAGAATCATGCTTTCAAGAGTTGCAGAAACTATTTACTGGATTGGACGTTTTCAGGAAAGGGCAGAGAATACGGCAAGGTTAATCAAGGTTAATACCAATTTAACTCTGGACTTGCCGAGAAATTTGATGCCTCACTGGGAACCGCTGATCGTTATACTTGGCTGCGAGGACCTGTATAACGAACGTCATCCAGAATGGACAGAGCGCAGGATAGTCAATTTCCTGATCAGTGATGAAAGTAATCCGGCTTCCATTTTATCCTCATTGGCCTATGCCCGCGAAAATGCCCGTACTATTCGTGATATTTTGCCACGGGAAGGATGGGAAGTGTTCAATGCAACTTACAATGATGCAGTCGAAAAAAAATCGGAGAGTTACTCTCGTGCGGGCCGTCAAAAATATCTGGACGAAATCATGGATAACCTGCAGCATATTACCGGACTCTTGGCAGGTTCCATGAATCATGATTTGGCCTATGATTTTCTAAATTTAGGCCGCAAGATTGAACGTGCCGATATGACGACACGAATCATAGATGTGCGCTCGGATTTCACTGTGCCAGAAGATATGCCTGAACTCAGGCCTTTTGAAGATATGCTTTGGATGAGCATCCTGAAATCGCTCAGTGCCTATCAAATGTATCGTCAATCGATGCAGGTTAGAATTAACCGACATGATGTACTAAAGTTTCTATTCTGCGACCACTTATTTCCTCGTTCAGTAGCCTACTGTGTCCACAATATCGAAGATAACCTGTCGCGTATGCCGACACCACGTAAATACAAGTGCGGTAAACACATTGAACAGTTACACGATCTTTTGGATTTACCGATGGGTAAAGAAATGGATAAGCTTTCGTTGCATGATTATATTGACACCTTGCAATTGTTGTTGGCGAATCTGCATCAGGACATCAGCCGTTCATATTTCCCCCAGCTGTCTGAGCAAACACAATCCCAATCTCAATAGATGACCTTGAGTCGGTTTTGAAATAACTCGATTAAATTGTGGTTTTTTACGCCAGTTTGAATGACGTATAATGACATATTTTGGTCATGAACTTGAACAAACAATCGCCAATCAAAGTACTCTTCGTATGCATGGGCAATATCTGTCGATCTCCGACGGCTGAAGGTGTTTTCCGACATCTCGTCGAGCAACAAAAATTGACAGATGTGATCAACACCGATTCCGCGGGTACGCATGCTTATCATGTGGGGGAAGCGCCGGATCGACGCGCACAATCTGCAGCGAATCAACGTAATATCGATCTTTCTGATATCCGTGGGCGCCAGTTTAAATCTCCGGATCTTGAAAATTATGATTACGTTTTGGCAATGGATAAGTCCAATTATCATGATATCCAATCTCTTGATGATGGTGACGGCAAGGCCAGGGTATCGTTGTTTCTTGAATATGCAGAACACTACTCGGAAACTGAAGTGCCTGACCCTTACTATGGTGGGGCCAATGGTTTTGAACGTGTGCTGGACATGGTAGAAGATGCCGCCAAAGGGTTGTTAGAACATATCCGCAAACAGCATCGGCTGTAATGTCCTGGGCCTACCCCTTAAAGATTTTTGCGAGAGCGGGGCAGATCAGTTTCACCCTTTTTAAGCTGATGATACCCATCATCATTCTCATCAAGATACTTGAATCCTTTGGGTTTATAGAAATTTTGTCTGCTGCCTTGACCCCTGTAATGGATTGGGTAGGCTTGCCCGGCGCCATGGGATTGGTTTGGGCGACGGCGTTGGTTACCAATCTATATGGCGGAATTGTCGTTTATGCCAGCCTGGCTTCAGATGTGCCGATGACCATAGCCCAGGTTACGATTATCAGTACCATGATGCTGATTGCGCATGCTTTGCCCGTAGAGGCCCGAATCGCCCACAAAGCCGGGGTTAGTTTTATCATGACGGTGTTCCTACGCCTGGTTATGGCCATCATTTTTGGCCTGCTATTCAACCAGTTATGTCATTTTTTCGGATGGCTGCAGGAACCTACCCAGTTATTGTGGTCTCCGGGAGAGATTGATACGTCCCTGAGCAGTTGGTTATTGAATCAATTCATCGGTTTAATGATTATATTTTTTATCGTGCTGGCCCTGGTTCTGGTGCTCGATATATTAAAACGCTTGGGTATTATTCAATGGATTAATCGACAATTACGTCCCGTATTACATTTACTGGGTATTGGCCGTGAAGCGGAAACCATTACCCTGGTGGGTCTGACGCTGGGGATATCTTATGGTGGCGCATTATTGATCGATGAAGCACGCGCCGGTCATATCAAGCCGCGTGATGTTTTATTTTCCATCTCGCTCCTAGGGCTTTCGCATAGCTTGATAGAAGATACGTTGTTGATGATGCTTATTGGTGCTGATCTCATGGGCATTTTATTGGGGCGTGTTGTTTTTACATTGGTGATCATTTTCCTGATGGTGCGTTTAATTAATCATTTCTCCGACGAAACCATTCACCGTTACCTGGTTAAATCAGTTGCACAAAACGGATGACACAATAGCCCTTAATTGAAAGCCTGGTAACAGGATTTGTTTAAACACAAAGCGGTTTTGTTGGCATTCCATTTAACCAATGTTTCATCATCAACCTATAAATTTTGAAAACACTGGGGCACAGAAACTAAACACCCAATCACTAGGCGCGCCGATACTTGATCAGCAAGAGTCCAGAGATGACGACCATCACCGCTCCGGTCCATGCCCAAAGATCCATCCATTCCTCCCATAACCACCACCCGATAATGGCGGCATATAAAATTGAGCTGTAACTGAAATGGCTGATTTGTGAGGCCGGTGCCAAGGCATACGCCTGAGTCATAAAATACTGACCACTGGCTGCGAACATGCCCAGTAACAGCAACTGCAACAATTGCGCCGTATTCGGTGTTTGCCAGCTAATTATTGCCGGGATACTGGAAACCACCAATCCCGTCAATGCAAAATAAAATACGATTGTCGTGGGACTCTCGGTACGGGTTAATTTCTTTACCGTTGATTTGGCAATGGCCGCAAAAAAACCGCCTGCCAACGCTACCATAGCAACCATGTCGAGGCCTTCAAAATCAGGTTTAATAATCAAAGTGACCCCCATAAACCCCAACAGGACCACGCCAGCAATGAGCCAGTTTAATTGTTCCTTCAGCCAAAGGTACGCAATTAGAGGAATGAAAAGAGGCGCTGACATTTTAAGAATCATGGCGTTTGCAAGAGGTAAATGGGCGATTGCGTAAAAGAAACAGTACATCGCGGTTACACCGGCCAAACCGCGCAACAGATGATACCTGGCTTGCTCCGTTTTGAGGGTACTGAAGCCCTGTTTCAGCAGCAAAGGAATGAGTACGTGTAATCCAAAGAGATTTCGAAAAAATACGACCATTTCATTGGGTAAAGTTTCGGCTACTGTCCGCACCTGGATCCCCATAAGGACGAAAAAAAGTTCTGATAGAAGAATAAAGCTCGCACCTTTAATGAGCCTGTCATGCATCAATCAATATCCTTGAGAAGTGACTTCAGAGATGAGCAAGAATTTGTGCAGCCTGTTCAATATATTTTTTACGTGAAAACAGCAGTTTTAAGCGTGAACCACCGCGTTGGCGCCACAAAACGGCAGCACGAATACCGGTAAATAACAGGGTACGTACACGACTGGTGGTGTCACTATTACTCAAGTGAAGTTGATCTCCCTGAACCATGATACGTGGCTTTATCTGACTGATCGTATTTTGATACAGACCATCAATTTTATGCACACGTCCGGATTGACTCAGGGCATAAGAGTCAGCTTGTTGTTCAATCGTTTCAAATCCTTGTTGAATCGCTTCGACCATATCTGCATTTTTATTCAGGCGACCTTCAAGTTTGATCATGGATAAAACATAATAGGTAATAAGTCGGTTAGGTTGTTTTTCCTCTCCAGAAAAATATGCCTTGAGTATTTTTAAACCCTGCATCAAACCTTCACCATGACCATAGATGTCCTGCACACTTTGAGCATTCAGGGTAAATAGGCTGTCCAGGCTACAATCAAAAGCTGCCTGGTTGATGCTTTGGCCATTGGCTAACTGATCGATTAAAGCTGCTGCCTGAAACATACTGGCCAATGCCAGAGTCTGGTCATAAATACTGTTCATCTTAACCCGTTTGATTAAAGGCATGCTCAATTGTGCCACCACCCAAACACGTTGAATGATCGTAGAAAACTAATGCCTGGCCAGGCGTAACAGCTCGCTGCGGAGCATTGAAAACAACAATAGCTTGATCATGCTCTATTGATTGGATCATACAGGATTGATCCTGCTGTCGGTATCGAACTTTTGCGGTACATTGAAAAGGTAATTTAATTTCTTCAGGATTAATCCAGTGCAACTGTTTAATCGAACAATGAGTATGGAATAGGGCGGGATGATCATGTCCCTGGCCTACTATAAGGCTATTACTCTCAAGGTCTTTGGAAATCACAAACCAAGGCGCTTCCGAAGCATCTTGTAATCCACCGATGCCGAGCCCCTGGCGTTGGCCGATCGTATAAAACATTAGACCAGAATGCTGACCAATCACACGGCCTTCCAGATTCTTTATCGCACCCGGTTGGGCCGGTATGAATTGTTGTAAAAAGTCCTTAAATTTACGCTCGCCTATGAAACAGATTCCAGTAGAATCTTTTTTATCAAAAACCTGAAAACCCTCAGCCTCAGCAATTTGGCGGACCTCAGATTTCTGCAAATTTCCCACTGGGAAAAGCGATTGGGCCAGTTGCCCGGCATTCAATGCATATAAAAAATAGGACTGGTCTTTGTTTTGATCTCGACCACGCAGTAACAGGGTTTTACTATTTTTTGATTGGGTTTGTACATAATGCCCAGTGGCAATCCTTGCTGCTCCCAGAGATAGGGCAAAATCGAGAAAAGCTCGAAATTTTATTTCGCGATTACACAAAATGTCCGGATTAGGCGTACGACCCGCTTTATATTCAGCCAAGAAATAAGCAAAAACCCGGTCCCAATATTCACTCGAGAAATTCACTGAATGCAGAGGAATATCCAGTTTGTCACAGACTTGTTGTGCGTCCGCTAAATCTTCAGCAGCTGAGCAATATTCTTGGGTATCATCTTCTTCCCAGTTCTTCATGAACATGGCTTCCACTTCGTAGCCCTGTTCTTTTAACAAGAAGGCCGCGACTGCCGAATCGACTCCTCCGGATAGTCCAACGATAATCTTTTCTCTAGATCCAGAATTCATCGATGATTAGGGATTTAAATTTTCAGGAAAACGGGAACGACGCTGCCACTCGGTTAATCTCTGGACATAAGGAGGTTCTCCATTATCGCGATACCAGGAATCTACAGCATACTTTTCGCCGTTATCTAATTGCTCAATCACCGCGGTCCAATGGGCCCAAATAAATCGAATACGACGTTGTTTGCCGCCGACACGATGCCAATGTAACCAGCCTTTTTGTTCAAGAGCATTTAGATATTGCATCGTATTGGTGGATTCATCGATACAATCCAGTTGATATAACGGTTCTTTTTCATGGTAATTGCCCGCCTTATCTTTTTCAGTGCCCGAAATCGCACCAGAAAAAAATTCCATGAGTGCAATTGCTCGACGAATTTGTTGCTTCTCAAGCCAGGCAGACAGGGCGGGGTGTTTAAAAATGGTTTGAATATGTTGCCACTGCTGCTGCGAAAAATTTAAAGCTATCTTTGATTTGCAGCCAAAATCATAACAATGGATGAATTCAGCATCATCATAGTTTTGTGATGATGCATGGGATGCAGGGATCGTAAAGGTTGCACAAACCCAAAAAATAAAAAAATGGAATCGCGTCAAATCAGGAAAACTGGCGGCTAAAAACTTGCAAAGGGTAGGCCGGATTTTGCTGATAGTCCAGTATGCATTGAAGAACCAAGGGGCTGCGATGTCTTTCCCGACAGGCTTGAAGTGCTTCAAAACTCATCCATTGTACCGCAATGATATCTTGATCCAGAACCCGGTCAGGATGATGATCGATTATTTCACCGCAAAAAGTAAATCTCAAGAAAGTCTGTTCATGCTTGGTATCAGGTTGATAACGATAGATACCCACTAAGGCTTGTGGCCTAAAATTGTAGGCAGTTTCCTCCAGTACTTCACGGATAACCGCTTGTTCTAAACTTTCACCGACCTCAAGATGGCCAGCCGGCTGATTAATCAATTGTTGGCCATTGATTGCTTCACTGACCACAAGAAAATCACCGTCCCGCTCGCACACTGCAGCTACAGTGACCCGGGGTTTCCAAATAGAGGGCTCAACCATCTCGGTGTTGATACCAAAAAGCCAGTCCCTGGCAATTTAGTTTGATATCCATAGCCAGCTGATTCTGAATGGTGTGTTCTGAAAGATCAAAAGAATGGGCCAGTTTGTGTCCCATCTTCTGTATCATTATTTCCAAGTCTGATTCCTCTTTCGGCTTTACCTCTTCAGCCAATTCTACAAAATGATCAATCCATTCATGGTATTGATCAACAAACGCAGCAGGGTCCGGTAAAACACTAAAATGGGTCATATACATTTTCTGTGGTTGATAAGACATCAATAAATCCACAGATTGATGTAATAGGTCGGGGTTAAAATGTGTCGGAGTCGTCGTAGGTATTACAAAGCGGCTATTTTCATACAACAAATTGGGATAGGATAATCCAAAAGTATCTCCTGTAAAAATGCCTGCACTGAGTTGATCAACGACGCAAAAATGATGGTAAGCGTGTCCTGGAGTATCAACAAAGGTTAATTTTCGATCATTAAGCATAAGCTGATGCCCATGCTCAGCAACGATCACTCGATCTTGATTTATAGGAGGAATTACTCCGTAAAGCTGGTCAAAAACTTTTTCGCCATAAACCTCCTTAGACGCTGCGACCAATTTGGAGGGATCAATCATATGTCTGGCGCCACGCGGATGAATGACCAACCGGGCCTCCGGAAAAGCCTGCATCATGACACCTGCACCACCAGCGTGATCAAGGTGTACATGTGTTGGAATGACAAATTTAACCTGCTCTGGGGATAAAGAGAGATCAGTTAAAAATTGTTGGACATGGGGCAGGGTGTGGGCGGTCCCGGTCTCGATAAAAGCAACTTCATGGTTATGAACGATGCCATAAAGACTGGCAACTCCGGGTTGAATGTACAGAGCATCAAGGTGATAAACACCTTGACCAAGATCAGTGTAATCCATCAGGACTTGGCTTGGTCGGCCATAAATAACCAGGTATCCACTACGGTGTCGGGATTTAATGAAACACTGTCTATGCCTTGTTTCAATAACCATTTTGCCAGGTCAGGGTGATCGGATGGACCCTGTCCGCAAATACCGACATATTTACCAGCTGATTTACATGCCTGGATGGCTTGAGAGAGTAACTTCATCACCGCGGGATTACGTTCATCAAATGAATGTGCGATGAGCCCTGAATCTCGGTCAAGCCCCAAAGTCAGCTGGGTAAGGTCATTGGAGCCGATCGAAAAGCCGTCAAAGAACTCTAAAAACTCTTCTGCCAGTAAAACATTTGAAGGCAACTCACACATCATAATAATTCTTAATCCATCCTTGCCGCGTTCAAGACCGTTTTCCTTGAGAATTTCAATGACAGCCGCAGCCTCTTCTAAAGTGCGCACAAAGGGAATCATGATCTCAATATTATCGATGCCCATGTCATTTCTAACTCTTCGTATTGCCTCGCATTCCAGAGCAAAACATTCCCGAAATTCTTCGGAGATATAACGCGAAGCACCACGGTATCCAATCATAGGATTTTCTTCTTCCGGTTCGAAAATTTCACCCCCGATCAAATGGGCGTATTCATTGGATTTAAAATCTGATAGCCGCACAATTACGCGCTCTGGGGCAAATGCTGCCCCAAGGGTAGCGACGCCCTCGCAGAGTCTTTGGATGTAATATTCGACAGGTGAGGTATAGCCGGCAATACGCTGCATGATGAGGTGCTGTAAATCCACTTCCATTTGGTTATATTTCAATAAAGCCTTAGGGTGAATCCCAATCATCTTGTTAATAATAAATTCCAACCGGGCCAGGCCGATGCCTTTGTGGGGTAATTTGGCAAACCCAAATGCTCTTTCTGGATTGCCGACGTTCATCATCACTTTAATGGGAATATCCGGCATTTTGGATAATTCATGCTTTTGATGCTCATATTTTAAAAGCCCAGGATACACATGCCCGGTGTCTCCATCAGCGCAAGAGACGGTCACTTCCGCGCCATGCTGAATAATAGACGTGGCTTTGCCACTACCTACCAGGGCAGGGATACCCAATTCTCGCGCAATGATGGCAGCATGACAGGTTCGACCACCACGATTAGTGACGATTGCAGAGGCTTTTTTCATGATCGGTTCCCAGTCAGGATCAGTCATATCAGTCACCAGCACATCGCCTTGTTCTATTTGGTCCATTTGTGACAGGTCGTTAATCACTTTAGCCACCCCCTGTCCAATACGATTGCCTACTGCGCGTCCATCCACTAGATACTTGGGCCGTTCTTTCAGGATAAATCGCTCAATCACTTGGCCCTCACGAGATACCACGGTTTCAGGACGAGCTTGAACAATGTAAAGCTTGTTATTCAATCCGTCTTTAGCCCATTCAACATCCATTGGGCGTTGGTAATGCTGTTCAATGGTGACGGCCATTTGGGCCAGTGCTGTTGCATCCTCATCACTGAGGCAAAACTGATGTCGCTCAGGTTTGGGAACCTTGACCGTTTGAATGGCGTGTTCTGGATGTTCTTCCTGGGCATAGACCATCTTGATCATTTTACTGCCCAGGTTTTTTTGTAAGATGGATTTTTTATTCTGGGCCAGTCCCTTTTTATAAACATAAAATTCATCCGGATTTACCGCGCCCTGGACCACCGTCTCTCCCAGTCCGTAACTGCCGGTGATAAACACGACATCTTCAAAACCGGATTCAGTGTCAATACTGAACATGACACCACTGCAAGCCAGATCACTGCGCACCATTAACTGAATTCCGGCAGAGAGTGCCACCTCGGCATGGTCGAAACCCTGATGTACGCGGTAGGAAATAGCGCGATCATTGAATAGCGATGCAAACACCAGTTTGACTGCATGTAATACCTGGCCAATACCCTTAATATTTAGGAAGGTTTCTTGTTGACCCGCGAATGATGCGTCCGGTAAATCTTCTGCCGTGGCTGATGATCTGACCGCCACAGTGGCATCCATGGAATCCGTGCTTAAAGCTACATAGGCCTCTCGAATCTCGTTCTCCAGATCCTTTGGTAAGGGCGCATCGACAATCCACTGACGAATGGCCTTGCCGGTAGTGGCCAGCAAATTGACATCCTCGATATCAAGTTCACGTAATGTCTGATTGATTTTGTCAGTTAATCCAGCACCATTAAGGAAATTACGATAGGCATCAGCAGTGGTGGCAAAACCACCCGGGACCTGAACACCCAAAGCGGAGAGATTGGATATCATTTCACCCAAAGATGCATTTTTACCCCCT
>JASJBW010000078.1 GCA_030066315.1 Gammaproteobacteria bacterium | reverse complement strand
TTAGCAGTTATTGCCATGTCTGAATTTATGCAGGCCTATTGGTATGTTTTTGTGATAGCTATTGGCGTTATATTTTGGGCTTATAAACACATGCACGCTAAATCTGCTAATTTCAGAAAACAAGTTGATAAATTAGCATTACGTTTACCCATTGTCGGGGACATAGTCACTAAATCGGCAATCGCACGATACTCCAGAACCTTGGAAACAATGTCTGCAGCCGGTGTGCCTTTGGTTGAAGCCATGGAATCTGTTGCAGGGGCAACAGGTAACATTATTTACGCTGATGCGTGCCATGTTATTAAAGATGATATCTCTACCGGCACGCAATTACAGACATCTATGAAAAATAGCGGCTTATTCCCTAACATGGTCATCCAAATGGTGTCTATCGGTGAAGAGGCCGGTTCACTCGATTTTATGTTGAGTAAAGTAGCTGATTTTTATGAAGCTGAAGTTGATAATTTAGTTGACAGCTTAACCTCATTAATGGAACCGATTATCATGTCAGTACTGGGTGTCTTGATAGGTGGTCTGATAGTAGCGATGTACCTGCCGATCTTCCAATTAGGTAGCGTAGTTTAAATTAAAAACAGTGTTAGACCATACCCTGACATTCTTTCAGGCGCAACCCTGGACCTTTAATACATCAGTATTGATTTTAGGTCTTCTGGTGGGCAGTTTCCTTAATGTGGTCATCTATCGATTACCGATCATGATGCAGCGCGAATGGCGCGGTGATTGTCTAGAATTTCTTGAGCAAACAGAAGAGACAGAAACTGAAAAGTACAACTTGGTAGTTCCCCGCTCCCGTTGCAGTAAATGTGGTCACCAGATTACGGCCCTGGAGAATATTCCCTTACTCAGCTACCTTTTCCTGGGCGGGAAATGCTCTTCCTGTAAAACTCATATTTCATTACAGTATCCCTTGGTTGAACTTTTTACTGGCTTGATATCCCTGTGGATCGCTGTTCACTTTGGTTTATCACTGCAAACGGTCTTTGCACTCGTGCTCAGTTGGAGCCTGATTGCAGCGAGCGGTATTGATATCAGCCATAAATTACTACCCGATAACATTACACTACCCTTATTATGGTTGGGCATACTACTGGGTTATTTCAATGTATTTGTAGACCTGGAAACCAGCGTAATAGGCGCTATGGCAGGATACTTAAGTCTCTGGTCGGTTTACATTGTGTTCAAAATCATCACGGGCAAGGAAGGTATGGGTTACGGTGATTTTAAACTACTAGCGATGCTGGGGGCCTGGATGGGATGGAAGATGTTATTTGTTATCATCCTGACCTCTTCCCTGGTTGGAGCCATAGTGGGTATCAGCATGATTGTGTTAAAAAAGACTGAACGCGGAACCCAAATACCTTTTGGTCCCTATCTCGCAGCAGCAGGTTGGTTAAGCCTGTTATATGGTGAGCAACTCAATCATTTTTATTTTTCATTCCTTTAAATAATTTTTTAATGTCTGGTGATGTTTTATGTTCCGTGTAGGATTAACCGGTGGCATAGCATCCGGGAAATCGACTGTCAGTCAGTACTTCAAGGAACTGGGTATTAAAGTTATTGATACCGATGAAATCAGTCGTCATTTGATGGAACCGGGACAATATGCCTACCAGCAGACCGTTAAGCATTTTGGAGATTATATTCTTAAACCGGATAAATCCCTCAATCGCGAACGCTTACGAGAACAAGTCTTCAACCATCCAGCAGAAAAAAAATGGTTGGAGGAAATGATTCACCCTCTGATCAAACAGGAGGCCGAAAAAGCACTTGGAACAGTACAATCTGACTATGCGCTATTGGTCGTACCCTTGATGTATGAGAGCGGATTTGATCAACTGGTGGATCATGTGATTGCCATAGACTGCCCTGCATCCGTGCAAAAAAAACGCCTGATGGAACGTGACCATATCAGTGAGCCTCTTGCTGAAAAGATGATCCACTCACAAATGCGTAATGATCGACGCCATGCATTGGCAAACACCGTGCTATATAATGGGGAAAATAAAGACTTAAAGGTCAAAATTCGACTGCTTCATCATCATCTAAAAAGACTGGCCAAACGATTCCAATAAGCAATTTTAGACTGATCAGTTATAATTGGCTTATTAGCCCATAAGTTTGAACAATGCCAAAAAAAACGTTTATCTTTGAACAACCTCTGAATGAAAGGATTCGTATTTTGTTACGAATCGAGGCATTGATCCATAAACTCGATTATTTTAAAAATCTTAACAACGATATCGCCAGTTACCATGCGATCCTGACCATTTTAGAGATCACTGCTTTGGTGGAAAGAGGCGATATTAAACAAGAATTGTATAAGGAACTGGAAAGGCAGCACAAAGTTCTGAATGCTTTGATCAGCCATCAGAGTGTCGATAAATCAAGACTGGAACTCACGCTCAGCAAGCTCAAACATGCTATGAATAATATTCACAACATGGATGGTAAGCTGGGTGAACATTTAAAGAAAATAGACTTCTTATTGACCATCAAACAAAGAGCGGCCATACCTGGAGGAAGCTGTGATTTTGACTTGCCACAGTTAAGATTTTGGCTGAATAGGGATCTAGATACTCGGCAACGGGATTTGAACCGATGGTCATCGCCGTATGATCAACTCTACGAGATTCTTGAACTCGCCATCAATATAATCCGGGATAGTGCCCACTCAGAAAAAGTCATTGCCCAAAATGGTTTTTTCCAGGAAACCTTGGATACATCTCAACCTAATCAATTAATTCGAATCGAACTCCCACGTGACAGTGAAATTTTTCCGGAAATTAGTGCCGGTAAACATCGTTATACGATCCGATTTTTACATAATGAGCAAAGCGTCGATAAAATTCCGGCACAATTCAAACAGGATGTCGAATTTAAATTATATCGTTGCTCTTTCTAAAAAAACTAATCCACTGACCAGAAATCGGTTATACCCGCGACACCCACGCTTCCTTGGAAACGGGCAATACAAACATCTTTTCGTTTTACTCCACCTAAGGCATAGACCGGCAAATGGGTACGGTCAATCATATTTTTCAATCCCAGCCATCCCTTTGCACGCCGACCTGGATGACTTTGTGTATCTCTTATGGTCGACATTAATGCGAAGTGACAATCGAGTCTTTCTGCCATTTTTAGCTCGGCTACATCATGGCAGGACGCTGATATTTTTATCGATTCGTCAAAAGGTTGGGTTTGCAATGATTGCAGGATATAAGAACTTAGGTGCCGCCTCTGATAAGTCTTGAAATAATTGGCCTGAAGACTCTTTAAGCTGGGTCTATGGATGATTAACTCAGATTTTTCTTTTTGACAGATAGTATTGAGTTTTTGTGCAACATCGGCATAACGCTGATCATCAAGATGATGAGAACGAAACAATACGAGGGGATACAAGCGTCGTTCCATGAGCTGGGAAAACTGATCCACATACGTTGCCTCATGTTCTTCTGGCATATCTGGTGTTATCAATAAACGCGGGGGTAGCTGCAAAGCCTTCAGCAAGGGTTCATCAGCTTCGGGGAAATCATAAGCCGATAAATCTTTAATATTTACCCACTCATATTCTTGTCCTTCACGTCCATGAGCCTCTCCTACAAAATGTTTGATTTCCCATACATCAAGATGGATATTTTTATCCGCATAACGGTGATATATGGATTGAAACGGATCAGCAGCAGTAACACGTATGCCTAATTCCTCATGGAGTTCACGCTGCAAGGCTAAAAAACGGGATTCACCTGGTTCGACTTTTCCACCAGGAAACTCCCACAGGTGCTCAAGGTGTTGACCTTTTTTACGACGGGTAATAAGCAGTTTTTGCGGATCAATGGAATCCTTAATAATTCCCGCCACAACATGCGTATAAACAATAGGGACAGGTTTCGATACGGACTTGGACTTGTGTTTTTTTTTAACTTCGGTATTCGGCATTAATTTTTACATAATCATAGGATAAATCCGTGGTCCAAATCGTCGCTGAATGTTCACCTGAATTTAAAATGATCCGGATATGGATATCCTCTTTCTCCATTTCAGCCTGTCCCTTGGATTCACTATAATCCACATGAGGCAATCCTTTTTCGATCAGGCAAACATCACCCAGATATATGTCTACTTTGTCTATATCAAAATATGATAAGGGCGCCCTGCCGACAGCGGCAAGAATCCGTCCCCAATTAGAATCAGAGGCAAAGAGAGCTGTTTTCACCAAGGGTGAGTGTGCAACAGTATAGGCCAAGGTACGTGCATCATGTTTTGACTGAGACTGCTCTACTGCAATTTCTACGAATTTTGTCGCGCCCTCTCCGTCACGAATTATAGCTTGAGCCAATTCAATGAAAAGCTCATTTAAAGCCTCAACAAATTCCCGATGTTGACTGTCGACCTCTACTCCACTTTTCCCGGTGGCTACCAAAACACAGGCGTCATTAGTCGACGTATCTCCATCTACCGTAATTGAATTAAATGACCCCTCGACGGCCTGTTGCAGGCATGATGTAAGCTCAAGTTGGCTCACCTTTGCGTCGGTCGCTACATAGGCCAACATGGTGGCCATGTCAGGCTTGATCATTCCGGAACCTTTACAAATTCCCGTGATGGTTATGGGTTGACCATTGATATTGATCTGGCGACTTCTGGCCTTGGGTATGGTATCTGTTGTCATGATACCTGCTGCTGCCTGCTGCCATTGATCCTCGGCAAGACTTTCGATCAATTGAGGCAGGGATGATTGTATTTTATCGACGGGTAAGGGCTGACCGATAACCCCGGTAGAAAAAGGTAAGATGGCCTCAACTTCCACATTCGTTAACTCGCTCAGTTGATGGCAACTTGCCTGGGCATCTTCTATACCCTTGAGACCGGTTCCTGCATTGGCGTTACCTGAATTAATCAACAAATAGCGGCTGTGAGATTGTAGCTCCAGGTGTTTTTTGGCGAGCGTAACAGGTGCTGCACAAAACTTATTGGTAGTAAAAACAGCATCGATGGTAGAGCCTGGCTCAATCTCTATCAGAACCAGGTCATCGAGCTCAGCATTACCCTTGATACCACTATGACAGGATGCCAAACGTATGCCCTGTACAATTAATAAGTTTTGAGGGGGACTTAAACCAACAGCCATGAAATAGTGATCAGGTCAGTTTGCCATGACATTGCTTGTATTTTTTTCCAGAACCACACCAGCAGGGATCATTACGCCCTAACTTCGGTTCCTTACGCACGTAAGGTTGATGAGCCTCTTGAGGTTCCTGAGCATTATCAGTTAAAACATTTTCAGCGGCAGCATGTTTCATTTCCATTTCTGGCGTGTCCTGATGACTTTGTTCTAGGGCCGCCACTTCCTCTTCGCTTTGCACCTGAATTCGAGTCAAGATAGTGATCGCTTCCGTTTTAATACTTTCCAACATGGAAGTAAACATTTCAAAGGACTCTCGCTTAAACTCTTGAATAGGATTTTTTTGTGCATAGCCCCTAAGCCCTATACCCTGACGCAGGTGATCCATTGCGGCAAGATGTTCTTTCCAATGCCGATCTAACACGATCAACATAATTTCTTTTTCGTAGCGTCGTGCGATATCCTCACCCACTTGCTCAACTTTCTGTTGATAAGCTTCTGCAAACTGATCACAGATTTTTTCCAGGATCAATTCTTCGTGTAAGTGATCATCTTCATCAATCCATTGCTGAATCGCTAAATCCTCACCAAACTCTTGGTTCAACGACTGGGTGAGACCTTCGATATCCCATTGTTCATCAATACTGCCTGGAGGCACATATTGGTGAAAGTGGTTATCCAGAACGTCCAAACGCATATCCTGAATGGCCTGCTCTATGCTATCTGCACGCAATAAATCATCACGCTGCTGGTAGATGACCTTACGCTGATCATTAGCCACGTCATCGTATTCCAGAAGATGTTTACGAATATCGAAGTTATGCGCCTCTACTTTACGTTGCGCGTTTTCTATGGCCTTGGTCACCCAGGGATGTTCGATTGCTTCACCCTCTTCCATCCCCAGTTTTTGCATCAAACCCGATACTTTATCCGATGCAAAGATGCGCATCAGGGTATCTTCCATGGACAGGTAAAAACGAGATGAACCCGGGTCGCCCTGACGACCGGATCGACCTCTTAACTGGTTATCAATGCGGCGGGATTCATGACGCTCTGTACCGATGATATGTAACCCCCCAGATTCCAGGACCTTTGTGTGGCGTTGTTCCCACTCCTGTTTAAAAGCATCACGCTTTTGCTGCTGTTCTTCGGGGATTTCCTTAATATGGAACTCATAATTACCACCCAACACGATATCCGTTCCACGGCCCGCCATATTGGTAGCGATAGTGACCGCACCAGGCAGACCGGCATCCGCTATGATGCCTGCTTCTCTCTCATGCTGCTTGGCATTTAATGTTTCGTGTTTAATCTTGTCTTTACTTAACAGTTTGGAGAGATATTCCGAAATTTCGACTGAAGTAGTGCCTACCAGAACCGGTTGCTGGCGTTGTACACAATCCTTGATATCCTCGATAACAGCTTGATACTTTTCCTTGGCAGTCAGATAAATCAGATCCCCCCTATCATCACGAACCATTGGTTTATGTGTAGGTACGACGACCACCTCAAGACCATAAATCTGTTGAAATTCAAAAGCCTCTGTATCCGCCGTACCGGTCATTCCGGCAAGTTTGTCATAAAGCCTGAAATAATTCTGGAAGGTAATTGAAGCGATCGTCTGATTTTCATGTTGTATCTGAACACCTTCTTTGGCTTCTATCGCCTGATGCAGACCATCGGACCAGCGACGACCCGGCATGGTTCGGCCTGTAAACTCATCCACAATAACCACCTGATTATCCTGAATGATGTAATCGATATCTTTCTGGTAGATGGCATGGGCTCGCATGGCAGCATTCAAATGGTGCACCAGAGATATATTCACCGCATCATAAAGACTCTCACCAACCGTTAAGAGGCCCGCTTTAATGAGCAATTCCTCTGCCGTTTCATGACCTTCTTCCGTTAAGAAGACCTGCTTACTTTTTTCATCGACAGTGAAATCACCCGGACCATCCTCTTCTTCCACCTTGCTCAGGCTGGGTACAAGCACATTGATTTTGGCATAGAGTTCAGAACTATCGCTGGCTTGCCCAGAGATAATCAATGGTGTTCTGGCTTCATCGATCAGAATCGAATCTACTTCATCCACAATCGCAAAATTCAACTCCCGCTGAACTCTTTCATCAAGCGTGAATGAGAGATTATCGTGCATATAATCAAAACCGAACTGGTTATTGGTGCCATAGGTAATATCTGCTTGATAGGCTTCCCGTTTTTGGTCGTAATCCATGGTGCTTAATACAACACCGACACTCAGACCAAGAAAATTATATAACTGTCCCATCCATTTGCTGTCACGTTCGGCGAGGTAATCATTGACCGTCACTACATGAACACCTTTTCCACTAATAGCATTCAGATAAGCCGCTAAAGTGGCAACCAGCGTTTTACCCTCACCGGTGCGCATCTCGGTAATTTGATTATTGTTCAGGATCATGCCACCGATCATTTGAACATCATAATGACGCATTCCCAGAACTCGCACGGAAGCTTCACGACAAACAGCAAAAGCTTCGATTAACAACTGCTCGAGCGTTTCACCCTGTTCAAAACGCTGCTTGAATTCATTGGTTTTATCTGCCAATTCGGCATCGGATAAGGCCTGTAAATCAGCTTCTAGGGCATTAATCTTGGCCACTTTCTGCCGCATTGACTTGATGATACGGTCATTACGACTACCAAAAATCTTTCTGAAAAGTTTTGAAAATATGAACATAAGCTCGTAGATTAAAAAAACCGGATAAGCATGAAATCATCAACATGAGACATCATGCGGTCTCACTTAAATATAAGTTGCGCATTATAATTCAAGGCAGGTAACGAGGATATTGCTAATTAACCCTGAAGATTAAAAAAACAGGGCCCATGAATAAAAAGTGGACTTTTAAGATTAATTCGAAGCGTTAATGAATTTCATGGGATTGACCTGGCGGCCATTCTTCAACACCTCAAAATGAACATGCGGTCCCGTTGATCGTCCAGAAGAACCTATTTCAGCGATTTGGAATCCTTTTTCTACGGTATCACCAACAGAAACCAGTAACTTAGAATTATGCCCATAACGAGTGGTATAACCATTTCCATGGTTGATATCGATAACCTGCCCATACCCATAGCGTGTGCCCGCAAAAGTGATCACCCCTTTGGCAACAGCAATGACTGGCCCTCCCATTTTGCCGGCAAAATCGACGCCTTTATGCATTTCTTTTTTTCCGGAAATGGGATGATTGCGCATACCATAATATGAAGACAACCAACCTTTGGTAATCGGCCTTCCACTGGGCTCGACTTCTTTTAGAATATTACGACTGAGTAAAAGATCTTCCAAAACAGCCAATTGATTTTCTCGATCCTGCAAGTTCTCAGCCATTTGGTCGATGGCCTTGTGTAATTCTGAAGTATTAACCGCCGTTTGCGTACCCCCTTCAGGCCCACCTACAGCCGGTGTTTGATTGAAGTCAAATTCACCGTTATCAATTTTAGCCATTTGGATTAACTTTTGCCCGACTGCGTCAAGACGATTCACATGAGCCTGCAATAGGCCTAGACGGGAAGAAAGCGCCTCCACACTGGCATCTGATTCTTCTTTAAGACTATCCAAATCCAATTGTTGTTGATGCAAGGTATCACGCCATTCTGACAGGTGTAATCCGGTCTCGGGACTTTGTCCTAACCAGTAACCGAAATAGGCCAATCCACTACCTGCAGCACCTAGAATCAGGAGTAACAAAATATAATGAATAGGCTTACATAAACCTATGTTGCAGAAGGTGCCTTTGTTAGCAGAGAGAAAAATGATATTCAACAGAACACCTCGAATCAGACCGCTTCTACGGGTTGCGCATAAGAGATGGGGGCCTTGTCACTATCTTCAAAAGTCACTTCTTCCCAGGCCTCTGGATCTTCACAAAGTGCTAACAAGAGCTTGTTGTTCAATTCGTGCCCAGATTTATGTCCCGAAAACTCGCCAATAAGGCTATGCCCAAGCAGGTACAAGTCACCAATTGAATCGAGAATCTTGTGCTTTACGAATTCATTATCGTAACGTAATCCATCTTCATTTAACACACGGTAGTCATCAAGTACGATGGCATTCTCCTGACTTCCTCCCAGGGCAAGATTATTTTGACGAAGTGATTCAATATCTTTCTGGAAACCAAAGGTCCGGGCTCGACTGACTTCTTTCACGAATGAAGTTGTCGAGAAATTGACTTCACAGACCTGTTTTTGAGCCGTAAATAGAGGATGATCAAAGTCAATCTGAAAACTCACCTTGAAACCATTGAAGGGTTCAAATTTAACCCATTTATCCTTATCTTCAACCTTGACCGTTTTCTTGATTCGAATGAATTTTTTAGGGGCATCTTGTTCAACAATACCCGCGGACTGGATCAGGAACACAAAAGGCCCTGCACTACCATCCATTATGGGGACTTCATCGGCGCTCAGGTCAATGTAAGCATTGTCAATACCCAAACCCGCCATGGCAGACAATAGATGTTCAACCGTAGAAATTCGGACATCACCCTGACATAGGGTCGTTGATAACTTGGTGTCACCGACATTTTCAGGTCTTGCTAAAATTTCTACGGGTTCATCTAAATCAACACGCCGAAAACGTATTCCGGTATTTGCAGCAGCCGGGCGCAAGGTTAGATAAACTTTTTTACCTGTATGCAAACCAACACCCATAGCGCGGATCACATTCTTGAGAGTGCGTTGTTTTATCAAAATAATATCCTGGAATTAGACGGACGGATGTATTTTATTATAGACGTTTTAACCGATAATTATTGTATAAAATTCGTTATTTTTCAATTTATTAATAGTATTTCTTTATCTATAAATCAACATATGTTGCAGTGCAGTGATGAAATCGGCCAGAATTTGATCAACCGCTTAATGATTCCGGATAGAATTCTTTTGCACCTCAAGCACATAAGCGTGGATGGCATCCTCAGCTTTCTGTTCAATTTTGGTGAAATGACAACGGCATAAATCTCGCTGTTTGGATACAACCGCAATCGTTACCGGAAAAATAATGTCATCACTGGGTATGCGTATCGTTCCAGAAGCCTGATAACCCTGCGGAAAGTTATGACTCCGAAAACAACAACCCGTTCCACTGATATTGATCACATGGTAAGAATTACCGGCCAGATTAATAATCACAGGTCTCGTGGGATCCGGTTTGATACGAAAAGCACCCCGAAAATCCTGTTCATCGCCTGGAACTTCGATATCAAGCTTCTTTTTCTTTTTCAAGAACAAATTCAACTCTCCGATTTCTTGCTCTATTCTGAGGACTATCATTAGGTACCAACGGAAGGAAATCAGCATATCCAGTTGCGGTCATACGCTGAGGGTCCAGCCCTTGTTGAATAAAATACCGTAATACCGTGGTGGCCCGAATAGCAGATAACTCCCAATTCGAGGGAAATTTCACAGTATCGATATCCAGATCATCAGTATGCCCCTTAATCGCTATACGATAATCTGGATTTTCCCTGAATAATTGAGTCAGATTATTAAAAATAATTCTAGCTGAATCCTTAAGTTCAGCCTTACCGGAATCAAATAGAAAGCGTCCATCAATTTGCAGATTTATCTGATCACCCTCGGCTTGGAGTGAAACACTTTCTGAAAGATCGGTGCTGTTGACCATGCTTTCCATTTCCGTAAATATTTTTGGACGTTGGGTTTCGATAACTTCTGGCGATGGATTAAGACCCAACATATCTTCAACCGCTTGCAAGGGCTCCGGATCACGGCCTTGTCGAGTCGCGTAATCAATCACACTAATTTGCTGACCATCTCCGTCAAGTACGTTTACTTCAGCAATTTGGGCCCGAAATGCTTTGTCTTCGTAATCTGACAAGGTGTACAGCAAAATAAAAAACACCAGAATCAGCGTCATCATATCCGCGAAAGTTACGATCCAAGCGTTAGGATGATGTTCATCATCGAATTGAGCCAGCATGCTTGATCCATCCATTAACGTCTCCGATCCTTTAACGATTGCATCGGTTTACGCTTCTTGGCCGGAACAAAGGATGACAATTTTTCGTATACCGATAAGGGATTATTATCCTGCAATATACTGACAGCCCCCTGAAAAATAATTTCGAAATTCATCACCTCAATCAGGGTTCTAGATTTCAGTTTGCCCGCGATGGGAAGAAATATGACGGTAGCCAGTAAAGAGCCATAAAAAGTAGTCAACAATGCAATGGCCATCGCCGGACCCAGTGTTTCCGGATCGGCCAATAAAGATAGCATCTGTATCAAACCAATCAGAGTTCCCAACATGCCGAAAGAAGGTGCATAGAGTGCCATTTTCTTAAACACATCCTGCACAATGAAATGGCGCATTTGCATGGATTCTATTTCTGTACGCATGGCTGAACGCAGGGTTTCTTCATCAGCCGCATCTGCGATCAATGTGCACACACGCTTTAAAAAGGGTGAATTGGTTTTCACATCCATGAGGCTCAGCAGGCCTTTACGACGACTGATTGTGCCCAGCTTGATCATGGTATTGATCAATTCCTGAGGATCTTGCTTCGGAGAGGTGAACACAAAATAGGCGCTTTTAAAGGCATTAATCACATCCTTGAACTGAAAGGTTAGTAACGTAGCCGCGATCGTACCTCCCATAACAATCATGATACCCGGTACATTCATGAAATTATGTACGTCACCACCGATAATGATCGCGGAGACAATCAAACCTATTCCTGAAATGATGCCTATGAGAGAGGCCAAGTCCATCGTATTTATCTGCCTTGTTATTAAGTTAAGCCTGGCATGGTTAATGCCATGACTGTAAAACCGGTATTACTGATTATTATTCATCGTTAACAGCCTCAGCTGTTCTCTTTTTTATCGGCTTCATTTACACATACTTTAGTTGTATTCCTCCAAATTTCCATTTCATCTATTACGCTGCAAATGAATGCCTTAATCCCTAGCAACCAAGGCTTTATTCGTCTTAAAATCAATGTGATAATTGATATCAACGTTAAAGGGTGTTGTGTCATCTTATTCGCTGATCAGTGAACTCGTCTCATATTGAATCCTGGGGTGAAATCATTAAATAAGATGAAGAAAACCTAAGTATTCAGTCCTGAATGTGGCAACGTCCAACAGATGTTGGCTTCGTCAATGGGTTCTAATACCCCTACCAACTGTATCAAGGTAAAAATAAATGGCTAATCAAGACTCCCCTTTTCACAATCTCCAGGTAGAAGACAATCCTGTACTGGATGTTACTTCGCAGGAATTGACACTCCAGCAAGATCTTGAATCACACATGCAGCATTTCCGTGCTTTACCCAAAGATTGTAATCCCGTGGAAAAAGCCAAGTTGCAGCTCGATATAGCTGAATGCCATCTTGGCCTGGACCAACAGCAGGAAGCCCATGACTGGGCAAAAAGAAGCTTAGAGGATTTGATCAACCATGAAGAATGGCAACTGGCCGTAGATGCCTGCGATATCATATATAACAGTAATCAAGATGATTCACTGATCGCCCTGGGAAACGGTATATGGCTTGCCATCACTTTTCCGATAGATCCCAACCTGAGTGTTCAAATGTTACATCATGTCGTCGATGAAACGCCCGATGATTCGGATGGTGCAGCCGTCGCAGCAATGATTGCTCATTATCTGGCCGAAACCAGGGCCAACGAACAAGACCATAAAAATCTCACTTTCCTGACCAATCAGATCATTGCCCAAGTAGCCAAACGCCATCGTGGTATAGAGGATTCAAAAACTATTCAGACTTGGATAAAGATGTACGAACTGGATGAAATTGGAAAACTGTTGCCGAAAATGGCACTCATATTAGATACCATTGTAGAGGGTAACTGGTGGTATGATCGCGATAGTATTCGAGAAAGGTTGCCGATAAATTAGGGTTATGAGTTAGAGTTTGCAATTACCGGTCTTGTTGTAAACCGCCATGACCGATTTCAGCTCCCTGAGCACACCAATTTGCTGGTCTGCATTCAGATCCTGTAACTCCTGACAGCTACGCCTGGCATCGACATCCATTAACAGGGTATTCACATATCGACATCCCCGATGACAAATACTGTCGACAACACGATTCATCTGCTTATTTTTCAAGGTATCAAGCCTGACTTCGCTGGAACGGCCGCTGATTATAACGCTTAAAGTCACATTAGAAAATGATAATATTAAATCTTTTTAAGAGAGGTGGATTATGAGCTTTCGAACCATGCAATTTCCCGGCATGAAAATCAATGCCATCAGCAGTGATGGAGATAATGCCACGATCAACATTGATCATGCGATTATCATCAAAAACATGGATGATGCTGAACAGGATACGCGGTGGTATGGCAAGGGCCTGCTGAACATTAAACAATTAGTGGTTGATAGTGATGAATATCCTCCATTTCCTGCCACGGTCATCAGTGCAGATATCAAAGATAACCAGATTACCTATCGTGATGAGGCCGTCATTCCGATCCGTTTCCATGGCAATGTGGGCATTACGCTTCAATTTGAAAACTTTCCTACCACCGTCAGGTTTATCGGTGAAAGCATGGATTTTGACGTCTCAGAACATGAAAAGTACATTGAACATATTAAATGAGAATCACAAGCTGATAAAAGTTTCACGGTAGTATTTCATCTCTGCAATTGATTCCCGAATATCGTCTAACGCCAGATGAGCACCTTTTTTTTCAAAACCCTGTAATAATTCTGGTTTCCACAATCGTGCCAGTTCTTTCAAAGTGCTCACGTCCAAATTACGATAATGAAAAAAATCTTCCAATTGTGGCATCAACCGCGCCATGAAGCGGCGATCCTGGCAAATA
>JASJBW010000051.1 GCA_030066315.1 Gammaproteobacteria bacterium | reverse complement strand
TGTCGATTTTTTCCTTCAACGTGGCGGCTGTAAAGGGTTTAACGATGTAACCATTCACTCCGGCCTGTGCTGCAATGGCGATCTGTTCTCTTTTTGCTTCGGCTGTCACCATCAACACGGGCATATCTTTGAGTTTTTCATCTTCACGAACATTCTTTAACAGGGTCAAACCATCCATGCCTGGCATGTTCCAGTCCGTGACCAGGAAATCAAATTTACCCGTCTGCAACAACGGCAATGCTGTCTGGCCATCATCAGCCTCTGTCGTATCATTAAACCCCAGATCTCGAAGTAAATTCTTGATGATTCGACGCATTGTCGAAAAGTCATCAACAATCAGGATCTTCATATTTTTGTCCATGCAACCTCCAACCATTGCATAAAAGGTTTGATTATTTCAGTGTTAAAACGGTTTAACGGCCACTTACTCATTTTATTTAACCCAGTATCGACGCCTATCAGCGGTGTATTTTCCAATCAGACATTTTTGCCTGAATTCTGAGTAAGGCCTGACCATGTATCTGGCAAACTCGTGACTCACTAACTTCGAGTACCTGACCAATTTCGCGGAAATTCAATTCATCATCGTAATACAGAGACATCACCAGCTGCTCTTTTTCCGGCAAACTACGAATATTTTCAGCCAGTCTTTGCTGATATTCATCTTCGCTTAACTGTTCGAAGGGCGTGTCATCATCAACATGTGGAATTTGGTAGTCACCCTGCTCTTCCAGTTCATCCATACTGCAAATTCTTGAACTGTTCGAATCCATTAAAATCCGATGATATTCCGACAGGCTGATACCCATTTCACGGGCAATTTCCTGGTCCGAGGCATCGGAACCTTTTTCGTTTTCTATTTTCCTGATTGCCTCACTTACGGCGCGATATTTTCGATGTACCGATCGCGGCGTCCAATCCAACTTGCGAATCTCGTCGAGCATGGCCCCCCGAATACGAATACCCGCATAAGTCTCAAAGCTGGCTCCTTGGCTCGCGTCAAAATGACTGTTCGCTTCCAGTAAACCAACCATTCCGGCCTGGATAAGATCATCCACCTGGACACTGGCCGGCATGCGATTTATCAAATGAAAGGCGATACGTTTCACCAAAGCAGCGTGCCGGGTGACCACATTATCTTCACCGAAACTCTGCACCTGGGCATACATCGCATGACCATTCATGGTCTCATCTCCACGCCCTGCCCCCCGTAATTGATCAGCCTCTCGATAAAAAACTCCAGGTGTCCTTCCATCGTTTTTGGAGTGGGCCATTCCAGGCTCTTCTGGGCAATCTTGCGAAAGGCCATTGCTGACGGGCTGCGAGGGTAGGTCTCTATTACACACTGTTGTTTTTGCACCGCTTTTCTCAAATAATCGTCAAAGGGTACTGACCCAATAAAATCCAATGTAACATCAAGATAGGTATCAGCCACCCGTGATAGTTTCATATATAGCTCACGTCCTTGCTGAATACTATGTGCCATGTTGGCGAGCACATGGAATCTTTGCACATCAAAATCTCGGTTCATCACCTTGATCATGGCATAAGCATCGGTAATGGATGCTGGTTCATCGCACACCACCACTATGACTTCACGTGCGGCACGCACATAACTCACCACGGAATCTGATAAACCTGCTGCGGTATCGATTAACAGGGTGTCAACCGGTGTAGTCAGTTCAGAAAAGGCTTGAATAATTCCGGCATTTTCGGCCGAGGTCAGATCAGCCATACTGCGTGTTCCTGAAGATGCAGGAATAATTTTGATCCCTGCCGGCCCATCCAGCATGGTATCTTCGAGTGTGCATTCTCCATTGACTACATGGGACAAGTTATAGTCTGGATTCAGTCCAAGTAATACATCGATGTTTGCAAGGCCGAGATCTGCATCCATGACCATTACATTTTGCCCCTGCTGTGCTAGAGAGACCGCCAGATTGACCGTTACATTACTTTTCCCGACTCCACCTTTACCACTGGTGACGGCAACAACCTGAACCGGTTTTTGATTCTTCATTTGTCTGAGACCTTGCGCCTGATCCATTGATAACCTCCCTTTAACCTTGTTTGTGGTTGATCAAATGGTTGTAGCGAAAGGCCAGGGTTTCTTTATCAACCTGTTCAGCATAGTGTTGCATCAAGGATACCGCTTTACTGACAAGTCGATGCGTTTTTGCTTGTTGTAAATCTTCCGGCACCCTTTGTCCTGTCCCGCAATAGGACAATGGTAATTGATGACGGATAGCAGCAGTAATGATGCCCCCCAAGCTCGCAGACTCGTCAATCTTAGTCACTATGGCACCAGCCAATTTGGCTTTCTTGAAATTCTTGATCGTCTCATTCAGTGCTGCCAGCTGGGTGTTAGCTGATAAAACGAGATAAGGCTTAATCTCGGGCGAGCCATGTTGCAGCTTATGAAATTGTTCGGATAAACGTACATCAGTCTGACTCATCCCAGCCGTGTCAATCAATACCAGTTTTTTATCGGCCAACATCTTTAAACGATCGGTTAATTCTTCACTGCTATTCGCGGTTAACAAAGGAATTTCAAGCATGCGAGCAAAATGTTGCAGCTGCTCATGGGCACCGATGCGGAAGTTATCTGTGGTAACCAATGCAACGGATTGTTTACCATGAGTATGGGCGAATCGAGCGGCCAATTTGGCGATCGTGGTCGTTTTACCTACTCCGGTCGAACCCACCAGGGCAATTCGACCACCCTCAGTCAGTAAATCGTTGTTAGCAATCGGTATTGCACGCGCTAATAATGCCAATGCTTGTTGCCAAACTTTGTGGGGATCAGAATTAAGCTGCCCCAATTTATCCAGTAATGATTCACAGATATCCGCTCCCAGTCCCAACTCGGTCATTAGGTTCAACAAGACCGAACGGACCGGGTGACGCTGGCTGTAACGATCCCATTCCAGAACGTTAAGCTGACTTTGCATTAAATCACGGAGATTTTTTAATTCGTCCTTGACCTCATCGATAACCGGTTGAGAGTCAATGGCTTTGGGTTGTTTTTGGTAATCTTTACCACGAAGGGATTCCAGTAATTGATCGGCTTGGGTGTCGCGGAGTAGCGCTTCCTCTTCCACGGGTAAAGCACGAGTACGTTTTTGTCCTGCCGAACTGGTATTAGATCGGGTAGTAGTTTTCGTCTTCTTCGGTATGGCTTGCTGATTAACTTTCTTGACTGTTTCCATGGCGGGAAGTTGTGCCGTGGTGACCGATGCAGAAGAAGTATTCATTCCCAGTACGGGTTCCTTGCGCTCGGTAGAATCTTGCTCAAGGGCTATATTTGCCAAGGCATCGAGAGGAGATGCGACTGCTACTTTGGCTGCCGATTCTACTTGAACCTCTGTTGCCACACCTGATGTCTGCATAGCCATAGATGGGTCACCCGCGTAAGCATCTACCTGACGATGATCAAAATCCACCGCGGATAGAATCTCTACACCTCCGGGAACTTTCTTGTTACCCAGAATGACAGCATCCGGACCCTGTTCCAGTTTTACCTGTGCCAGTGCCTCACGCATGGTGGCTCCGTAAGTACGTTTTATTCTCATCACTACACCTGATTCTTTTTACACCAAACTATTAAAATGGTGCCATTGTCATTTAAACCATTGAGTTACCGGCTGCGGCTTGTTCCGCCTGCTGGGGGTTGCCTACACTGGCAATAACTCTAATCTGTTTATCCTCAGGGATTTCTTCATAACTCAGCACGTGCAATCCTTGAATACCATGTCTGACCATTCTGGCCAGAAAAGCCCGCAAATTTTGCGATACCAACAACACGGCGGGTTCCCCTTTAGCCAGCTGGTTCTGCGTGCCCTCTTTCAATGAGTTATGCATCATCTGGGCAAGCCCTGGCTCAAACGCCAACATCTTGCCTTCTTCTCCCTGAGAGGATTGTTGCAAAATCTGTTCCAAAGATGGGTGCAAGGTCATGACAGATAGCTCTGAAGCCATTCCAAAGATGTTTTGCACTATCTGTCGTCCCAGTGCTACACGGACCAAAGCGGTCAATACGCCAGCATCTTGACTCTGCTGACCATGATCTGCCAAGGTTTCGGCGATCGTACGCAGATCCTTGATTGATATCTGTTCCTGTAAAAGGTTTTGTAACACTCTGGCAATGACACTCAATGTCAGCGGTTTTGGCGTCAGGTTCTCTACCAGTTTGGGCGCATGACGCTTGAGGACATCCATTAATTCCTGAACCTCTTCATGACCTATCAGCTCATGCGCATTGTCTTGTAACATCTGGCTTAAATGCGTCGCGATTACCGTGGAGACATCAACGACGGTATAACCCAACGTCTGCGCATGATCACGTTGTGCAGGATCAATCCATTGAGCTTCCAGTCCAAAAGCTGGATCTTTGGTAGGTATGCCACTTAATTCGCCATAAACCGTGCCAGGATTGATGGCCAGGTCCTTATTGGGCATAACTTCTGCTTCACCCATCGGAACACCTAACATGCTTAAGCGATAGCTATTGGGTGTCAGATCAAGGTTGTCTCGGATATGTACTGACTGCACAAGGAACCCCAGTTCCTGAGACAGTTTCTTGCGTACCCCTTTGATTCGGTTCATCAATTCACCACCCTGGCGTTCATCGACCAGGGGAATCAAGCCATAACCCACCTCGAGGCCAATCATATCTACCGTTTTAACATCATCCCAACTCAGTTCCTTTTGTTCAGGTTGCAATTCAACTTCAGGAACAGGTTCTACCAGCGTAATTTCGGCCTGTTGCTTTTTATGGATCATGTAAGCTAAACCGGCAGAGATCGCTGCCAATGTCAGAAAAGCCAGATTCGGCATACCCGGTATCAGACCCATAACCGTTAAAATCACTGACGTCACGACCAGTGCCCTGGGATCTTTGAACATCTGCGCAAACACCTGGTTGCTCATTTCCTGTGAGGTTGATACGCGTGTCACAATAATCGCGGTTGCGGTGGAAAGTACCAATGAAGGAATCTGGGCTACCAGCCCATCCCCGATTGTTAAAAGTGTGTAGTTACGCATCGCGTCAGCCGCTGCCATATCATGTTGCAAGATACCAATGGAAAGACCACCGATGATATTTATGAACAGGATCAGGATGCCGGCTATGGCATCTCCGCGAACAAACTTGCTGGCACCATCCATAGAACCGTAAAAATCAGCTTCCTGGGCTACCTCGCTGCGACGCAAGCGCGCTTCTTCCTGAGTACAGAGCCCTGCATTCAAATCCGCATCGATGGCCATTTGTTTACCAGGCATGGCATCCAGGGTGAAACGGGCACTCACCTCAGAGACTCGACCAGCACCCTTGGTAACCACGACAAAATTTATAATCACCAGGATACCGAATACCACGAGGCCGACCGCATAATTACCTCCGATGACAAAGTCGCCAAATGCCTCGATCACTTTGCCAGCAGCGGCGGTACCCGTATGACCCTCCAACAATACCACCCGAGTCGAGGCAATATTCAAGGCCAGACGTAACAGGGTTGCAACCAGCAAGATGGTTGGAAATACCGAGAAATCCAGTGGTCTCAATGCATAGACCGAGACCAGTACAACAATCAAGGCAAAAGCGATGTTAAATGTGAATAACATATCCAATGCCATCGGAGGCAACGGAATCACGACCATCGCCAACATCATGATAACCAGCAAAGGTGCTCCCAGTCCTTGTGAACTAAATCCTCGAAGTTGCTGTACAAGAGCCGTCATGCTTTAAATTCCTCCTCATTCGGAACATAGGGATCAGGGCGCTGTGGAATATCCAGTCCGTGCTCCCGTGCCTGGTGTAACTGGAAAACAAAGGCGAGCACCTGGGCCACGGCGTAATACAACTGTCCTGGAATTTCCTGCCCTATTTTGCTGTGGGCGAACAAGGTTCTGGCGAGTGGTGGTGCCTCGAATATTTCAATGTCATGCTGTTTAGCGATTTCCCGAATCTTGAGTGCAATCAAATCCTTACCCATCGCTACTACAACAGGCACGTCCATGGTTTCAGGATCATATTTCAGGGCCACCGCATAATGAGTGGGGTTGGTAATGATGACATCGGCCGTGGGCACATCTTCCATCATACGTCGCTGTGCCATCTCTTGTTGTAATGATCGGACTTTGGACTTGACCTCGGGGCGACCCTCAGTCTCTTTCATTTCGTCACGAACTTCTTGCAACGTCATCTTGAGTTTATTGCTATGGTCCCAAATCTGGAATGGCACATCGATAGCTGCAATTAACACTAAAGACAGTGACATCACCAGGAAACTGTAACCAAACAGCCAAGCAGCATGCCCCATTCCCTGCAGGAAGGGCTCTCGTCCCAAATTGAGGAATTCTTCGGCCTGTGACCACATGAACGCTGCAGCCACAACCGACACCACAAAAAATTTGGCCAGGGCCTTGACCAATTCCATTAAACCCTTGGCTGAAAAAATGCGTTTAAGTCCGGATATCGGATTCAAGCGTTCGGGTTTTAAGGCAATCTGGTCAAAACTGAATGCCCACCCCCCCAGGATCAATGGAGTAAAAATCGCGACGATGGTCATCAACGCCAGAAACGGAAAAATACCAGAAAGGGCTTCCCAGGCAGCTGAACCGAAACGATTGAATACTGCACTTGGATCTAAAATTTCAGCACGGGAAATACTGAATCCATTAATCATCATCTGACTCAAGGATCCAATCATGAAATGCCCCAGCATCAGCAAACCAGCAGCACCGATGACCATGATACTCATGCTATTGAGTTCCTTCGAACGAGGTATCTGCCCCTTTTGTTTGGCTTCTCTTAGCTTTTTCGGGGTTGGTTGTTCGGTTTTCTCCTGACTGGTGTCGTGTTCAGCCATCACAACCCTCCAATCTGTTGACTAGCTTGCATCCCTGACAACAATAATTCATTGAAGCGCGGTAACACTGACGGCATGACTAACATTAAGATGATGAATCCCATCAACATGGTGACCGGAAATCCGACTGAAAAGATATTCAGCTGAGGAGCTGCACGGGTCATAATGCCCATTGCCAGGGTAATCACCAGGATCGATATCAGCGCAGGCAGTGCAATCCACACTGCACCAATAAACATCTGGCTGGAAAAGACAATAACGGTCCAAAAACTATCGCGGGTAAATCCATCGCCTCCAATAGGTAGGCTTTGAAAGCTACTGACGACCAATTGAATAATCATAAGGTGCCCACCCAATGCCAGGAATAGTAATGTACCCATGATTAAAAAAAACTGCGAAAGCACAGGTACATTGACACCATTTGCAGGATCAACCATAGACGCAAAGCCCAAACCCATAGTCATAGCGATACCCTCACCGGCTATGGTCAATGCCGCCATTACCATTTGAAGGATGAAACCCATGGTCAGGCCAATCAGGATCTGTTGAATCGAAACGATCAAACCTTCGACAGAAAATGGATCCAGCGCAGGTACTGGAGGAATGATCGGCATGACTGTGAACGCAATCAGCATAGCCAATGCAATACGAATACGTACCGAAACGAGCCGGGTACCTATTATTGGAATTGCGATTAACATGGCACTGATACGCATAAATGGCCATAACAAGGTGGCCACAAATGCACTGGCTTCGGCAGCATTGATATCGATCATATCAACCTATCAAACCGGGAATACTCAGGTACAACCTCCGGGTGTAACCGAGAATAAGTTCTAGCATCCAGGGTCCAGCAATCATTATGGATATGGCCAGAACCAGTAATTTAGGGATGAAACTCAGGGTCATTTCATTGATTTGAGTAGCCGCCTGAAACATACCTATCAACAAACCAATCAGCAGTGCTGAGACCAACATGGGTGCAGCCAGCATAATAATCACATACAGTGCCTGCTGGGAAAGATCGATGACGGAATCCGCATTCATTAGGCATTCACCAAGAAACTGGAAGCAAGCGTACCCATAATCAAAGACCAGCCATCAACGAGCACAAACAACATCAATTTAAAGGGCAGTGAAATAATTAAGGGGGACAACATCATCATACCCATGGACATCAGAACACTGGCCACTACCAGGTCAATGATGACAAATGGTATGAACACCATGAAACCGATCTGGAAAGCCGTTTTCAATTCACTGGTCACAAAAGCAGGGAGTAGCAGCCTTAACGGCGTCGCTTCTGGAGAATCAATGGATTCTACGCCCGCAATATCTGCAAACATTTGAATATCAGTCTCGCGTGTCTGGGCCAGCATGAATGTCTTAAAAGGTACCGTGGCCACTTTTAGCGCATCAATAGCGGAAACCTGGTCCTGGATATAGGGTTGAATAGCCTTATCATTAACCTGCTGTAACACGGGGGCCATGATAAACAGCGATAAAAATAAGGCCAACCCGAGTAATACTTGATTAGAGGGCGTAGAAGCCGTACCCAGTGCCTGGCGTAAGATGGCCAATACAATGATAATCCTGGTAAATGAGGTCATCATTAAAAGGATGGCGGGTAACAGGGTTAACACCGTCATCAGGGCCAGTATTTCCAAAGTTACCGAATAACTTTGACCATCATCAGCACCCCCAGAAACATTTAAGGCTGGAATACCTAAAGATTGTGCTTCTGCAGAAAATGTCAATAAGGATAAAATTAACAGGGAAAGCCACTTATACATCGTGCTTTTCTCCGCTCTGCCCCTGTTTCATCAATTGCGAGAACTTGTCATAGAATCCATTCGAATCTGACTCTACTGGGGTTGGCATTTCAACAGGTTTTTTTAACGTGTGTAATTTTTCAATTTTTCCAGGAGTTAATCCCACTACAAATTGCTCATCACCAACCTGTATCAAAGCAATACGGTCACGTTGTCCCACCGAAATGGCTGATACAATATTGATGAGTCGATTATTGGAATAAGGGGTTAACTGCATTTTCTTCATGACCCAGGCGAGCAGAAAAATCAGAATCAGGATAAATGCGAGGCCCAGCGTAATTTTACCGAGCGTTGAAGAAGATAAGGGATCCACTTGTGGTAATGCGCTTTCAGGATCCTGCGCCATTAAGGGTGATACCCATAAAAGCAGTATGATTGGCCAGTTTTTCATAGAACGCTAGGATGATTTACTTCAGGTTTTTAATTCGTTCAGCAGGGCTGATCACGTCGGTTAAACGGATACCAAATTTTTCATTCACCACAACCACTTCTCCATGGGCGACCAGGGTACCATTCACAAGTACATCCAATGGTTCACCGGCCAACCGATCAAGCTCAACTACTGAACCTTGATTCAATTGCAAAAGATTTCTGATACTGATGCGTGTACGCCCTATTTCCATAGCGATAGTAACCGGGATATCCAGGATCACATCGAGTTTTACATCACCTTCAGAGGTGACCTCATTATGCAGAGTCTGCGCCTCTACTTTTTCGATATCATCAGATGATGCTGTTCCATCACTATCAGCCTGCTCTTCCATCGCTGCAGCCCATTCATCAGCCATTGCATCCTGGTCTACGACCTGTTCAGCTTCTTCACTCATATTTATATCTCCTGACTTTTAACTCTGCTACTTTTAAGCTATTAAGTATTTTCTACAGCTTGTTTTTGTTTACTGTTAATCGTGGCTAATACCTTATCCTCAGGCTCATATAACTCGGAGACCTCCTGGATTTTAATTGCCGCATTTCCCATGTGTTCGCCAAACTGACCTTTCATAATGGGCATGTCATCTGTCATAAGGGTGACCATTTCTGGCATATCTATCGGGATAATATCTCCAGCCTGTAAATTAATTAGATCGGACACCTTGAGTTCTTTTTCAGCGAACAGGGCATTCAATTCAACCTTGGCATGCATCAGTTCTTCTTTAAGCAAAACGGCCCACCGATCATCGGTTTCACCCATATCACTTTGAACACCTGCATCAAGTATGGAGCGTATCGGCTCGATCATGGAATACGGAAATACGATATGAATATCTCCACCGCCTCCTTCGAGCTCTACATGAAAACTGGAGACAACGATTACCTCAGTCGGACTTACAATATTCGCCAAATGAGGATTGACTTCATGATTGTGATAACTAAAGTCGACCTTCAGAATCGGATCCCAGGCCTTGGTAAGATCAATAAAGCACATATTAACGACTTTTTCGATAACTCTGAGCTCTGTGTTGGTGAACTCACGGCCTTCAATCTTGGCATGAATACTTCCGTCTCCACCAAAGAAATTATCCACCACGATAAATACTAATTTTGGATCTAGCATTACCATGCCGGTACCTTTTAAAGGGCTCATTCTGATTAAACTTAAACTGGTTGGTACATAAAGGGTATGGATATATTCAGAGAACTTGATCATCTGAATACCATTAATGGAAATTTCGGGCGTCTTTCTGAGCATATTAAAAAAACTAACTCTGAAATAACGGGCGAATCGTTCGTTGATCATTTCCAGAGTGGGCAGGCGTCCACGTATAATCCGTTCCTGGTTATTGAAGTCAAAGGGTCTGGCAACCCCATCCTTCAATTCCTCATCAGCGGATGTATCAATAGCACCATCATCCACACCGTGTAACAGTGCATCAACTTCATCCTGGCTTAAAATATCAGTACTCACGATGCCATCCAGTCTTATTTATTGCATTACAAAATTGGTAAAGAAGATGTTCTCAACCTCACCACCCGAACCATATTTATTGATAACAGACTGGATCGTTTCTTGAACTTTTTGCTGTAAAGCCTGCTTACCTTCGGGAGAGCGTAGATCCGTAGATTTCTGTCGACCGAATAACAGCGTAAGATTATTTCTTATTAGGGGTTTGTGTTTCTCCAGATCCGCCGTGACATTATCGTCATAGGTTAAAACTTGAATTTGTGTTTGCAGGAAACCCACGGGATCTTCAGGTGCCAGATTTACGGTGAAAGCTTTTAGTTCCACATAGCTTGGGTCCCCTCTTTCAGGTTCAGCAGTTTCTTCAACGATTGCTTCGCTTGAATCACTGCCACCCCCCAGCAGCATGACTGTGGCACCCACAGAAATTCCGATAAGCAAAAACGCACCGACAATGATAAAAATGAGTTTCTTTTTGCTACCCTTGCCTTCTGCATTTTCTTCAGCTTCTTCGGCTTTTTTTTGGTCTGCCATTGAATTCTCCTGTTTTGACAGAAGTAATTAAGCAAACTTAATGCCATAAATATATTTCTTTAAATTTCAATGGCTTACATTATTAAAATAAATGAATGACATTTTATTGACAGCAGTTAACGGGAATTAAAAAGTCAATTTGACGTTTAAGTAAAAAGATTGGACGGGGTTACATTGATTGAGTATTTACTGGCGGTCACTTCATTCAAGAAGTTGGGATGAATGATGACCGGTGAAATATTAATGCCCCAAACAGGATAAGTCACACAAGATAACTTTCATGATCTCACCGGTCCTAGGCAAAGTAATCGATACGCCCATTATCAACGGTTAATTGAGCGGCATCCCTAACGGCAATATCCTCATCAGCGTCAGCAATCACTGAATGGTCACTATCAAGAGTGGACTCATGGCCTTCCTGATTCTGCTGCTGCGCCATTGATTGTTCACGATGAGAAACATTAACATCCACCGAGTTATAACCGGCTTCCTGTAAAAATTCTCTGAGCCTCAAACTGGCCGCATCAATTAAATCACGGGTTTGAGTATGTTGCGTATTAATCATGATCACCGCGGTATCCTCTTTAACCTGTATCTGGATTTCCAGTTTTCCCAGGTGCGGCGGATCAATGCGGATTTCCGCATGATTCAGTTTTTGATTGATTAAAAATGAAACACGTTCACCTATCGCATTGCCCCATTCTGTTACAGGCGCTTGCGGATGCATCTGCAGATTCTGCAAAGCCGTCGGGATATTCTGACTGGACAAGGATTGAGCAGCCGTCAGTGTTTGTGGCCCGAGTGCCGGGCTAACCTGGAGGTTGGTGATCACTTCACTGGTTTTTTGATTCACGGTTATCCCATCCGATTTGGCAAACGGAACCTGTTGATCTGAAGGTACGTGTTTTTGTGAAGATTTATCCTCTTTGACCTGGAGTACATCATCCCCATGTTGAGGATTGTGATCAGCCTCTATGAATTTATGAATGGAATCCAGGCCTTCTTCTGGTTTTTGATCAGAAGTGATTAAGGCAGCCGGGAGGACCGTATTCATGTTGATGCCTTCCACCTTACTTTGAATTTTAGATAAACCGATATCATTGATCACTGTATGGCCCGGCATTTCAGCGGAAACGGCTTGCCGCATGACAGGCAAAGGTTCGCCTTTAAGATCATTCACTGCTTGAGTGGAATCGACCACAAGTTCTGTAAACTCATCAAGATTGGATGATGCCTTGATCACAAAACCAGGATCAATCTTCGTTATTTCTTCCAGCGGTACTTGATTCCTGTTCTCAGTCCCATCGATTTTAACCTCGAAGTGGGATTTCATAAATTGCATCCACTCAGCGGGAACACCCTTGTGCTGATCTTTATTCTCGAGCTCATGTTCAAAGGCTTCAAACATCGCCAGTAAGTCTTTATTATCAATGACTTGCGCATCTTCAGTAGAAACTATCTCGGTCAACTGATGGTTCAACATAGACCAGAACTGGCCTTCTGCATCGAAGCTGGAAGACCCT
>JASJBW010000015.1 GCA_030066315.1 Gammaproteobacteria bacterium | reverse complement strand
CCGGCCATGATGAGTGCCAGGGTATTACGCGTCAGGTTACTTATATATCGGGGTGAATCATCGAAGCTCATGTATCGGTCCTGAAAAGCAGTTTCTGTAAATTAACCGCAGTTTTTTATCGTATAAAATTGGAATAGGATTTAGTTTAAATCATCCTCAATAAAAATATTACTTCATTAATTGTCCTGGATCATGATCATTTAAGTTATCATCGATCACAATAGATTAGATTCACATTAGGTATCCAACACGTGGCCAATCCCAAGAAAACAGCTCAAAAGAAACCTTTAAAGCTTACTGATGACCAGCAGAGAATATTGGACGCTAGGCATCATGATCCTTCCAGTTATCTGGGTTTGCATCGAGAAGGCGACCGTGCTTGCTGGAGGATTTTTGCCCCGCATACAAGCGATCTTCTGTTTACGGACTCGAAGCATGTATTCACCCGCATTCATGGTACCGATTTTTTCGAATGGTGCGGGCAAAGTGATCAAATTCAAGATCATGAAAAATTAACACGGGTTAATCATAAAGGCGAAATTTTACAGTTTTATGATCCCTACAGCTTTCCCGCACAAATAAGTGACTTTGACCTGCACCTTTTTGGTGAGGGCAAACACTGGCATATTTACCGAGTTCTGGGCGCTCATTGCACTCAAGTTGATGGTGTTGAAGGTGTGCTTTTTGCAACTTGGGCACCCAGTGCCGAGAGAGTCAGTGTAATCGGTGATTTTAATCAATGGGATGGACGTATTCATGCCATGAGAAATCGTGGCAGTAGCGGTGTTTGGGAGTTATTTATTCCAGGTCTCAAGGACCAGGATCTATACAAGTTTGAAATTCGTAATCAAGCCAGTGGCCGTGTGGTTTCCAAGATTGACCCCTATGCCAGGGAGTTTGAACCTCGTCCCAAAACAGCTTGTGTGGTTAATGCCGATAATACCTTTGATTGGGGTGACGAAGATTGGCTAGGGCAACGCCAGCAACTCGATTGGCTCCATACCCCAATGTCCATTTACGAAGTGCACCTGGGGTCATGGCAACGAGATGAAGCGGGCCATTTTTTGAATTATCGTGATCTCGCTGATCGGCTCATCAGCCATTTAAAATCAACGGGTTTCACCCATGTCGAATTACTGCCCATTACCGAGCATCCACTGGATGCTTCATGGGGTTACCAGACCACAGGCTACTTTGCACCAACCAGTCGTTTTGGGCAACCTGATGATTTCCGTTATTTTGTCAACCAGCTGCATCGAGCAGGATATGGCATTATTTTGGATTGGGTTCCGGCACATTTTCCTAAAGATGATTTTGCCCTGGCAAAATTTGATGGTAGCGCGTTATATGAACATGAGGATCCTCGTAAGGGTGAGCATCCGGACTGGGGTACTTTGATCTATAACTATGGTCGTAACGAGGTTAAAAACTTTTTATTGTCCAGTGCGCTATTCTGGTTGGAAGAATTTCACCTCGATGGTTTACGAGTCGATGCGGTGGCATCGATGTTGTATCTGGATTACTCACGCGAAGATCAAAACTGGATTCCGAATATTCATGGGGGTAATGAAAACCTGGAAGCCATAGAGTTTTTACGCGAATTGAATACAGTCACTCATAGCCAGCAACCCGGCACACTGATCATTGCGGAAGAATCCACTGCATGGCCTCAGGTCACTCGACCTGTCAACCTGGGCGGCTTAGGCTTCTCAATGAAATGGAATATGGGCTGGATGCATGACAGTCTCAATTACATGCAAAAAGATCCTATTCATCGTCATTTTCATCATAACCAATTAACCTTTGGTCTCCTCTACCTGTTTTCTGAAAACTTTGTATTGCCATTTTCGCATGATGAGGTGGTTCATGGTAAAGGACCGATGGTCTATAAAATGCCAGGTGATGACTGGCAACGTTTTGCCAATTTGAGACTGTTGTATACCTATATGTTCACCTATCCCGGGAAGAAACTGATATTTATGGGGTCAGAGTTTGCGCAAACTAGTGAATGGAATCATCAAACTGCCCTGCAATGGTATTTAAAGGACCACAAGCCACATACTGCCATGCAACAACTGGTGGCTGATTTGAATAATTTATACACTTCCCGCAAAGCCCTGCACCAGTACGACTTTGAACCTCAGGGTTTTGAATGGATTGACTGTAACGACTCGGATCAATCCGTTTTATCTTATCTGCGCCGAGCTGAAGAAGAGATTATCATAACGTTGCTAAATTTTACTCCCGTACCCCGTCACAACTATCGAGTCGGGGTACCTGAACCTGGTGAATATATGGAATTGTTGAATTCAGATTCAAGTTATTATGATGGTAGTAATTTGGGTAACGCACAGCCACTTTACAGCGAAGAGACAGAATGGATGGGAAGACCCCATTCCATAACGGTTACGCTACCACCACTCGCCGGCCTCGTGATCACCTTGAAGACTTGACGTTCAACCTATTTGACCTTGAATTTATCTCATACTAGAAAATGATCTGTTCATGAATATCTTGTTTGCGACCAGTGAGGTTTACCCATTAGTCAAAACCGGGGGGTTAGCCGATGTTTCAGCAAGCCTACCTCGAGCATTGCTTCAATTGAAACAGGATATACGTATCGTTTTGCCAGCCTATCAAACGGTGCTTGAACAGGCCGTTGCAGCAAAAAAAGTGGCGGAGTGTCATCATTATGGTTTTGATATAGATATTCTGCAGACATTATTACCAGGTACTCGAGTGAAGGTACTTATGGTTGATTGCCCCGCGCTATTTGATCGTCCGGGTAATCCTTACCTGAATGCTATAGGTGATGAATGGCAGGATAACCCGCTGCGTTTTGCTTTATTTAATCAGGTTGTTGTTGATATTGCACTGAACCGGCTGGTGTATGACTGGTCGGTGGATCTGGTACATTGTAATGATTGGCAGACCGGACTCACTCCCGCATTGCTGTCACTGTTTGAGCATCGTCCGGCCACTCTTTTTTCGATTCATAATCTGGCCTACCAAGGCATATATGCCAAACAGGCGTTCTTTGATCTGGGCTTGCCTGAGTACTTATGGAGTATGCATGGCCTGGAGTTTCATGATCTGTTTTCCTTTATAAAGGGTGGGCTAAATTTTGCAGATAGAATAAGCACGGTCAGTCCTAGTTATGCAGAGGAAATACAAACAGCTGAATACGGTTATGGGCTAGAGGATCTGTTGCATCATCGAAAAGCTGACTTATCGGGAATTCTAAACGGTATAGATACTGAGGTATGGAACCCGGGAACCGATAAACTTATAACCCATCAATATAATCGGCGCTCACTTGCAAAAAAATCTGAAAACAAGAGGGCCCTGCAACAACGGCTTGATTTGCCTGTAGACGCGCACATCCCTGTTTTTGGGTTGATCAGCCGTCTGGTTGAGCAAAAGGGTATTGATCTTATTCTGGCTGCGTTAGCGGAAATCATTAAGCGGCCTTTGCAATTGGTTTTTCTTGGCAGTGGTCAATCACATTATGAACAACAACTGATGGATTGGGCGCGAATACATCCGGATAAATTGGCGGTTTTTCTCGGTTATGATGAAGCACTTGCCCATCAAATAGAAGCAGGATCTGATTTTTTCCTGATGCCCTCTTTATTTGAGCCCTGCGGTTTGAACCAGTTTTACAGTTTGCGTTATGGAACATTACCGGTGGTGACCGCAGTGGGGGGCTTGGCAGATTCAGTGATTGACTATACCGGACAGTCTGGTGCTGCATCAGGTAATGGTTTTGTTTTAGCTGAAAAGACCAGTGATGCGTTAATGACCACAATGGAACGTGCCCTGGCGGTTTACCACCAACCTCAAATTTGGCAAAGATTACAACTTAACGCCATGGCTCAGGATCATTCCTGGAAAAGCAGTGCAAAAGAGTATCTACAATTATACCAAATGGTATTGGACCAGCATCCAAAGGTTACTGTCTAAGCGAGTGGCAGTTGATGCAATAACCCGAAAGGGTGCCGACCAGATAATAATTGGGTGGAGATTTTTGCAATCCCTTACGTGCATCAATGATGCTCTGTCGAAAAGCATCAATGTTGAACGAAATGATATCGTGATTTGAAGATAGGGTTTCAGTACCCAACTGCATACTGAGCGTTTCCATTTTTTCCAAGATCTCTATGGCTGATAGGCGCTGTTCGCGTGTGACGGACTCAGTGTTACGCAGATTATTATCAAGCAGGGTGGTATACCAGGCAAAAGTTTGCATGGTATCGGTTAATTTCTGTTGAGATATGTAATTAAAATCCGGTGGATAGGTTACTTTTCTAACGTTCTCCAGCACCCCGTTCTGGCAGCCGCTTAGAAAAAACAGGGCAGTAATAATAAGTAGAAACCGTTTGCTAACTGGCATCGTATATCCTAATAAAATACTCATAAGCAGATTATACCCGTTAATACTCTTGGATATAATATGCTATTCTCAAATGCGAACGCTCACAGAGACTCAACTCAACGAGGAACAGCGATGCCTTATGTAAATATTAAAGTGACCAATGAGGGTGTCAGCAAGCAACAGAAACAAGCACTGATACAAGGAGTGACTGAATTGTTGCAAAAAGTGCTCAACAAGAATCCGGCGACAACGGTAGTGGTCATTGATGAGGTAGAAACTGACAACTGGGGTATTGCTGGTGAACAGGTAACGGAACTCCGTAAACGCCAATCCTGAGCCCTTTGTTTTATTTCTGGTGAGTACTCCATTTGGTTACCAGGCCATTCTTGAAATAGACATAAATCTTACCCTCATTGTCGTCGTTATATCGCCAGCGAGTATCATAACCAGAGCGATCAGACCAAGTTGAAATAGCATCAGGCGCTCCATAAATATGGCGTATATCTTCTTCCGAGTGGCATTTCTTGATGTCCTTACTCACTCGAGCATTTCTTAACTGCATCCTGCTGACATTCTCGCAAGATCCGGTTTCTCGGGCAGGCGTCTTGGGGCTGGAACTCGATCCGGTAATCCGATCGATTTGTTTAAGACTATTCCGGTAATTCTCCAATTGTTGTACGGCATTGCGCCGTGGCGTTGTTTTAAGATTGATTGATTCCGAATGGGTAGGCAGTTTTCCTTCGATAGCGTCAGGACCGCAGGGTGCCTGGCTGAATACAATAGATCCATTATTATCTCTACAACGAAAATAATTCTCTGCCAGGGATGAATTTATAAGCAGAATAGGTAATGAGATTAAGATAATGGTTTTAATGACCCGCATACGTTGGAGTATAAACCAAGTCAGAAAATACGCTTGATCAGGTTTTTTTAACATTAAAAAGGCCACTCACACGCGTGGCCTTAGGGTAGTCACAGCTTAATCGCGATGACGTCCTTTTAACCAATGATCAACGGAAAACAAGCCAGCCCCAAAGCTGATATTGGTGAGCAGTAAGGCTCCCCAGAAAATATGCGGTGTAACCTGACCTACCTTGGCCAGAGCTTCATAATAAGAGATGACTGCCACTATATTGAGCACAGACAAGGCGATAGCAAAAAAACGTGTACCTAAGCCAAGTACCAGCATTACCGGTAGGAAAAGCTCACCAGCGGTGGCCAGATACGCGGCCAAGTCGTAAGGAAGAAGGGGTACTGCATACTCATATTCAAATAATGTGAGCGTCATGTCCCAGTTGTTGATTTTTTGTAATCCGGATAGAAAGAACACGTAAGCGACATATAGACGAAAAACGAGTAGTAACGGGGATTGGAGTTGATTAAGAAGTTGATTAAGTCCACTCACACTGGTAGCCAATGACATGGTTTCCTCCTCTTTAGTTATTGATTATATTTGTGTTCGAGTAGGAAGGTTCGGGAAAGTTCAACTCAAGCAGCGGCTGAGGAGTGGGAAGCATTATGGCTTTAGTACTACAGACTCCAAAACCGGTTTTTTATTTTCGGTTAGCAGGTACCAGGTAAACGGGCAAGGATGACTTTTTCAGTAAGTCCTCGCTAGTACTACCCAGTAGTAATTGGCTAATCATGCCTTTACCGTGAGATCCAGCCATAATGAAATCAGCCGATAACTTTTCTGCTTCGGTTAAAATCATGTCTACCGTTTCTCCCTGTACCATCAAAGCGGTACAATTTAACGACTCATTTCGCAGTTGGTCGGCATATTCTTGCAAGGTCTTATGTTCCTGGTGAAATCGTTGAGCGATATGTTCTCTTATTTCAGCAGGATCAATCGCAGTGACACTGGCGGGATCAAAGTCATAAGCGATCTGGTCGGGATGGGGCTCGGCAACATGTAATAACACCAGATCTGCGGGTAAGGCTTGAGCTAATTTTTTTGCATGGTTCAGTACTTTTTGTGTGATATCCGAGAAATCCAGGGCAACGATAATTTTCATGATTCAACCTCCATAATCTTTGTTTTTTATAAGGTTATTAAATCATATTTCGTGTTTTGTGTTACTTATTTTAAATTTTAATGACAGGCGTCTTAATCAGTTCCAATTTATCAAGCCTGTTGAGGCATTTTATTTTGTGTTCCCTTGCGGCAGCTTCAGCACGTGAAGAACATTCTTCCTGATAAACCAGTTTCACGGGTCTGCGGGAGCGGGTATATTTTGCCCCGAGGGTGCCCGTATTTCCATTGTGCTCCTCGACACGGCGCTTGAGATCTGTGGTGATGCCGGTATAGAGGCTATGATCTGCGCAATGAAGTATATAAACGTACCAGGGCTTCATGGACTGGGTAATATACTCGGTTCCTGTAAAGCGGCAAATTGTTCGCGTAATTCCAGTATATGTTCCTCCCAATAACGTGTTGTATTAAACCAGGGAAAACTATGTGGAAAAGCCGGGTCACCCCAGCGCTTCGCCAACCAGGCGCTGTAATGCATAATGCGCAATGTTCTGAAGACTTCGATCAATCGTAGTTCGTTAAAATCAAAGTCTTTGAATTCCTGGTAACCATCCAGGATGCGTTTGAGTTGAATGGATTGTCGTTGACGATCACCCGATAATAACATCCATATGTCTTGTATCGAGGGTGCCATACGTGCATCATCAAAATCAACAAAATGAGGTGCATCATCGCGCCATAATATGTTACCGGCATGACAGTCACCATGTACTCTGATGATGGGCACAGGACCTATGCGATGTAACAAGTCCTCCATGGTTATTAAAATGTCCTGGCATAAACTGTCATAGGCTGTTTTTAATTCGGCAGGTATAAACTTCAGGCTGATGAGGTTAAAACTTTTAGTGGCATAATTCTTCAGTGTAATCTCTGGTCTTTTCAGAAATTTAACTCTGGAACCGATTAAATGCATGCGTGCCAATGTACGACCTAGAATGGTTAAATTATCTGCATGATCGAGCTCCGGCGCATAGCCACCTTGCCGGAGAAATAGAGCCAGTTTGAAGTCTTTATAATGCAACAGGCTTGCGTTATTGACCTTAAGTGGTACCACCACAGGTAACTCCTGTTCATAGAGTTCGTAACTGAATTCATGTTCTTCAATAATTTGACGGTCAGTCCAGCGTCCAGGCCGATAGAATTTAACGATTAAAGGCGGCTGTTCTTCGATACCTACCTGGTAAACCCTGTTTTCATAACTATTTAGTGCCAGCAGTCGTCCATCACAGAGCCAGCCCTGGGCTTCAACCGCATCAATAATGAAATCGGGCGTTAACTGGTCAAATGGATGTGGATTCATGGAAAACAGTCAAGTCAAGCAGGTAAGATGAATAGCCAAGGGGGGTGCCTTGTCATTTAAACTTTGAGCTATGAACTGAATAATAACAGGCTGGGCATTGTCAGATAATAGATCCACAAAAGGCCTTGAATTTTTTAATGACCCGAAAGGTTATGTAACTCTTCCAGAATGGAGTCCACCAACTGTCTACCTTGGACCCCCATACCCCTGGCAAGAACTTGAGGATCGCGTTCACCGTTAATCATTTTTCGGATAATACCTCCCAGGTTACGCATATCACCTCCAGCCTGGGTCATTTGCTCAGCCATCTGACTGATAATCTGCAGGGCCTCGGCATTACCACTGGCGGCCTGGTGTACCATATGGGCAAGCCCCGGAGCTGCCAGACTTGCATCAGCGGGTTTATTGGGGTCTGGAAGAGAGGCTGGATTCTGAATGCCCATTAAGATGGCGCTCGCAATAGTGCGATCTTCCTCATCAAGGTCGTGTAACAGGTTTTCGTCGCGTTCACCCTGGATAATACGCCGTATCACACTCACCAGATCGTTCCAGCCATTTTGTTCACTTACTTTAAGGATTTCCTCTGTCTGTGGCATGAGGGCTGGATTCGCAATACTTTGAACCACCTGGACGATGACACCCGCATGAGACTGTATGATCTGTTGTTTACGCTCGAGCATGGAATTACAGAGCCTGGATCTTAAAAGCCTGTGATTGCAGGCTATTCAAAGCGGATTCTGCTTCAGCCAACTTTTCCCGTTCCTTGTTGACCACGGCTTCGGGTGCTTTATCAACAAAGTTGGCATTACTCAGTTTACCACTGAGTCGATTGACTTCAGCTTTTAGTTTAGTCATGTTCTTTTGCAAACGTTCCAGTTCAGCTTGCTTATCTATCAGGCCCGCCAGTGGGATTAACAGCTTCATATCACCCACCAGGGCAGTGGCAGACTCAGGTGCTTCTTCGGCGTCCTCCAGCCAGGTGATTGCTTCCAGTTTGGCCAGAGATGATAGGAAAGACTGGTTTTCGGTTAAACGTTGCCGGTCTGTCTCTGACCCGTTTTTTAATAAAACCGGGAGGAGCTTGCCCGGTTTGATATCCATTTCCGATCGAACCTGACGTACTCCCATGATAAAAGCTTTAACCCAATTGAGTTCAGCGATCGCTTCGGTATCAACTTTTTGAGGATCATAAACCGGGTAAGGTTGTAACATGATGGTGTCCCCTGTTTTGCCAGCCAAAGGGGCCACACGTTGCCAAAGTTCCTCGGTTATATAGGGCATGATGGGGTGTAGCAGGCGTAACATGCTTTCGAGTACACGAACCAGGGTGCGACGGGCCGCTCTTTTTTGTTGTGTACTGCTATCTTTTGAATAAATGACAGGTTTGGATAATTCGATATACCAGTCGCAATAATCATTCCAGATAAATTCATAAAGCTCTTTTGAAGCGAGGTCAAACCTATAGCCCTGAATATGTCGTGTGACCTCGGCCTTGACCTGCTGTAAACGGGATACAATCCAGCGATCGGATAATGACATGGAGACGGAATCATCGCTCAGGCCGGTGTCTTCACTTTCTGTGTTCTGTAATACATAACGTGTAGCATTCCAGATCTTGTTACAAAAATTTCGATAACCTTCAATCCGGCCCATATCAAACTTAACGTCTCGCCCCGTGGAGGCCAGCGCTGTAAACGTAAAACGTAACGCATCCGTCCCAAAACTCTGAATGCCTTCGGGAAAATCCTTGCGTGTTTGTTTGTCAATCTTGGCTGCTAACTGTGGTTGCATCATGCCACTGGTGCGTTTTTTAACCAGGGATTCCAGGTCAATGCCATCAATGAGATCAATAGGATCCAAAACATTACCTTTGGATTTGGACATTTTGTGACCATGAGAATCGCGCACCAGGCCATGCACGTAAACCTCATTAAACGGGACTTGACCATCCATGAACTTAAGGCCAAACATGATCATGCGAGCGACCCAAAAGAAAATGATATCAAATCCTGTCACCAGAACCTGGGTTGGATAGAAATCCTTTAAGCGCTGAGTATCATGCGGCCAGCCCAATGTTGAAAAGGGCCAGAGTGCTGAAGAAAACCAGGTGTCCAGCACATCTTCGTCCTGATAAAGCTTTGTATCTTCAGGGATGTTATGCTGTTGACGTATTTGCTGTTCATCGCGTCCGACATAGACATTATCTTCATCGTCATACCAGGCAGGTATGCGGTGCCCCCACCATATCTGTCGACTGATACACCAGTCCTGGATATTGTTCATCCATTCAAAGTAGGTGTTTTTCCAGTTATCAGGTACGAAGCGAATGCTTCCATTTTCAACGGCCTCGATGGCGGGTGCAGCTAAAGGCCCGGTTTTGACATACCACTGATCAGTCAGAAACGGTTCGATAACCGTGCCTGAACGGTCACCACGTGGCACCATAAGTTTATGAGGTTCAATTTTGTCGATCAGGCCCTGGGCTTCCAGATCAGCGACAATTTGTTTTCGTGCGGCATATCGGTCCATACCCACATATTGCTGGGGTAATAGATCACCCTCACCAGGTTCATTGGCCCGAATGGTGGCATCGGTGGTGAAGATATTGATCAATCCACCGTGAGGTTGGTTTTGAATGGGTATTTCCTGGTTATGTCGGGTCCATACTTCGTAATCATTGAAATCATGAGCGGGTGTGATCTTGACACATCCGGTGCCAAATTCAGCATCGACATGCTCATCCACAATAATCGGAATATGCCTGCCGGTTAGCGGGAGTTCAACCGTTTGCCCAACCAGGTGCATATAACGTTCATCACCAGGGGCAACAGCTATTGCGCAGTCTCCTAACATGGTTTCGGGGCGAGTCGTCGCTACGACCAGATGACCTTCCTGGTTGGTGAAAGGATAACGCATGTGCCACATACTGCCGTTTTCTTCCTCGGAAATTACCTCCAGGTCAGAGACCGCGGTATGAAATTGGGTGTCCCAGTTGACCAGGCGTTTACCTCTATAAATCAATCCCTCTTCATACAAACGAATAAAAACCTCCTGTACCGCTTCAGACAATCCGTCATCCATCGTGAAACGTTCGTGTTGCCAATCCAGGGAGGAACCCAAACGCCGTAACTGAGAGGTAATGTGCCCACCGGATTGATTCTTCCACTGCCAAATACGTTCGATAAATTTTTCTCGTCCCAGGTCGTGGCGTGATAAACCCTCCGCTTCCATTTGTCGTTCTACCACCATCTGTGTAGCGATACCGGCATGATCGGTGCCTGGTTGCCATAAGGTTTGATCACCCGACATGCGATGGTAGCGAATCAAAGTATCCATGATGGCATTATTAAAGCCATGGCCCATATGCAAACTTCCGGTGACATTGGGTGGAGGGATCATGATGCAGTAACTGTTTTCGCTATTTTTTTGGGGTGCAAAGTAACCTTTTTGCTCCCAGTGCTGGTACCAGTTTTGTTCTATCGCATGAGGGTCGTAGGTTTTTTCCATAATGCTGTGAAAGGCTGCAAAATCAAAGCCGCGATTATACATGGCGTCCGCTGGTTTTGTTAGTTGGACGCATTGACTCCCCGCGGTCGATGCACTGATGTGGTGATTTTTTAAATTAATTACTGTGCTGACATGCTAATGCCATATAAGGTTGCTATTATTCACTCAAAAGAAAATTTAAATAGCTATGAGTTCGGTCATTCTAGACCAAGTCGCCAAACAACGTGAATCCCTAAAAGAGTTCCTGCAGGACAGCATGTCCCAGTTATCCAGGCAATGCGCGCGCAATATGGATAATGTTTCCGGGCTGGAAGCCTTGCTTAAATATCACATGTCGCAATCCACCTACTGTAAAAATCTATGGGTGTTGGATCACACCGCTCACCAGCTAACAGCAACCATTTCCAAGAAGAAATTACTAGAAGAGCAGCGCGGGAGAGACCGAATTGCAAGGCCCTATATGCAAAGGGCCTTAACGGGAGAAAAGTTTTACCTGTCTGATGCCTATATCAGCAGAAACCGCAAGCAGCCCACCTTAACGTCAGTGCAGACAATTCTTGATGAAGATGGACGCACCATGGGCTATCTCGGCGCTGATTTTGATTTGCGTAAACTACCCCATACCGCCAAGTTGAATTTGGATAAGCAGGGATGGCTGCAGATGAAAGGAGATCCCGCCATCCGGGGTGGCTTGTTTGCCCAGCAGCGCATCGTGAGTGCCATGGATGAAAAAATAGATGATGTATTAACGCTAATCCATGAACTGATCATTGCGCATGGAGTATTCCATGCCAAATTACATTTTTCCAGTAGTCGTGCCACCCTGTGGTTGGTAGATTCACCTTATAATTACCAAATTTTGAATATCGATGAATTAACCGATGCCAGTGTATGTCTGGCATTTCCTAAACGTCAGTATTTTCAGCAAGCCACAGTACCGAAAAAAAAGGTTGGAAAAGTTTTTAAACAATTTAAAAAATTGCGATTTGCTGACGAAACGATTTATTTACGCTCGGCTTCATTAAACATCGTTAATGCAAAGGTGGGTCTCAATTTTTCCTGTGATGGATCGCACTATGTCTCGTATGATGAGTTCCTGCAAAAGGATAATAGTTTTTGGTTTGGGGTTAATTAACCATTGGTAATGGTACCACTTCAATATCAAGTTGATTAAACTCTACAGATGGCATTATCCATCGGTCCTAGTTTAAGGCAACAATGGCAGTTCTGGTCGACCAAACCGGGCGGACGATGGTTTTTTAGTCGAATCGTGGGCTGGATGGCTCCTTATTCTGGCAGTATTTCAGCCAGGGTTTTGGAGCTTGAACCTGGCCATGGTGTGGTGGAGTTGAAGGATCGCCATAAAGTCAGGAATCATTTACGATCAGTCCATGCCGTAGCGATGGTTAACTTGGCAGAATTAGCCACGGGCTTAACTCTGATGAACAGTTTACCTCCAGATATGCGCGGTATATTGACTGAAATCAATATGCAATATCATATAAAAGCAAGAGGCAGATTAACTGCTACCTGTGATTGTTTCATCCCCACTACGAACGAAACTAAGGAGATTACATTAATCGGGCAGATCAATAATCAGGCGGGTGAGGTAGTGGCTACTGCGAAGGCAATCTGGCTGGTCGGGCCTGAAAAAGATTAGCGTATTTTGTTATCGATGATATTTTAATTAGCTAATCTTATGGTTCAGTAAACGAATGATTTCTTCGTAGGCTCGGTCCATGTGCTTGTCAAGTATCATACGAATTTCTTCATCGATGAGGAGTTCTTGCAGGCTCGCATCTCCACTCAGTTCATCGGAGTCAGTGATTTGCTGACTATCTACCGTATCTTCAGGCTCCGATGATGGTGGGTCTTCCTCGATTTCAAGCGTACTGTTTTCATCGAATGACAGCGGGTTGTCATTCGAGTGTTCATTGACCTGACCTTTTGATACCAGATCATCCAGTACAGGTATGTTCAATTCATCATTCATAAGTGGTGATGGTTCAGTTCGTAACCTCGATCCTTATAATAACTGTAATGTGATCGTGCTGTCGTCTTATTTTGCTCGGTGACCAGTTCAAAAACTCTTTCAAACTGGGCAAAAAATGTAGGTACCTCATCCGTTAAATTGATTAAAAATTCTCTTTCACCCATGGGATTTGCCTGATGAGTGACCAGGATAGGGGTAGTAAAACCTTCTTGCTCCTGTTGGTCATGAGGCAGGAAGCTTTCTTCATTGCTCGTCCACAGGAGACGGTCGAGGTGGTCCGTTTGCTTCTGATCCGTCGTCAGAAGTAGCACTTTTTTTTGCTGCTGGTAGGCCTTATGGCAGAGCTTACAGACCAGGTTATCTGGATGATGCGCGTTGCCGGTGATCTGGTAAAAATCAATACGCGTCATGTTTTCAGCGATCTTTTTCTTCCATTCGGTCCAGGATGTACTGTGTGAGTAGAGAGACTGGTCGACCGGTAGCGCCTTTTTTCTCGCCACTGTTCCATGCGGTGCCCGCAATATCCAGGTGTGCCCATTTATATTTCTTGGTAAATCTTGAAAGAAAACAGGCAGCAGTAATGGTGCCAGCGTCGCGACCACCAATATTGGCCATATCGGCAAAATTACTTTTCAACTGATCTTGATATTCATCCCAGAGTGGTAATTCCCAGACCTTGTCCTCAACCTTCTTACCCGCACTAATCAGATCATTGACCAGGGGGCTGTGATTACCCAACACAGCGGAAGGATTATGCCCAAGTGCAATGATACAAGCGCCCGTCAGGGTTGCGATATCGATGACGACATCGGGATTGTACTTGTCCGCATAAGTCAGGGCATCGCACAGAATTAATCGACCTTCGGCATCCGTGTTAAGGATTTCAATGGTTTGACCAGACATGCTGGTGACAATATCACCGGGTTTCGTGGCCAGGCCGTCAGGAAGGTTCTCAGTGGTTGGAATAATACCCACGACATTCATTGGCAATTGCATTTCAGCGACCGCCGTCATGGTACCGAGCACCGACGCAGCACCACACATATCGAATTTCATTTCATCCATGGCTGCCCCGGGTTTTATGGATATACCACCGGAATCAAACGTGACTCCTTTTCCAACCAGGGTGATAGGTTTGTCATCTTTAGAAGCCCCCTCGTAATGTATAGAAACGAGTTTGGCCGGCTGGCGACTGCCTGCAGATACCGAGAGTAATGATCCCATTTCGAGTTTTTTCATATCTTCTTCTTCGAGGACTTCGGTGGTTATCGAAGGAAAAGTTTTATCAAGCCTTACGGCCTGTTCAGCGAGATAAGAGGGAGTACAAATATTACCGGGTAGATTACCCAGGTCTTTCGCTAGATTAATACCTGAGCTAATGGCATTACCTTGAAGAATTGCATTTTCACCAACACTGAGCTCCCGTCGGCTGGGTACATTCATAACCAGCTTGCGAATACTTTTAGGGGGTTCTTTCTTATCACTTTTTAACTGGTCAAAAAGGTATCGGTTCTTTTCCATTTGAATAACCGTTTGACGTACCTTCCAATGGACATCTCGACCTTTGATATTAATATCGGTCAGGTAAGAATAGGCCTCCATCGCGCCGAGATTGTCTAGTGCCTTAGACAGGCTATCCAGAATTTTCAGGAAACTGCGTTCGTTGAGATCCTTATCTTTTCCACAGCCTACCAGTAAGACACGATCAGCGAGCGTGCCCGGAACATTATGTAAAACCAGTGTCTGGCCTGATTTACCATCCATGTCGCCACGTCGGATAATGGTCGACAAGTAACCATCACTGATTCGGTCAATCTGTTGTCCCGCTCGTGATAATTTGCGGGGTTGAGAAACGCCAATGATCAAACAAGCGGTACGTTGTTTTTCCGGGTTGCCACTTTTTACATTAAATTCCATCGATTTTTTTTAACCTGAAGTTGATAAATACTTTAAATACAAGTTGCACCGTGGTTAACGGACAACTCTAGTTGCTTTCAATACCTGAGCGATCAGCTGCTAGATATAGAATACAAACTGATGTGCTCTTAACAATGTTATACTGATCTCAAGGCAGGGTAGCCTGTCAAGGGATTAGTAAGATACGATAAGTGACTGAAAACAACCAGTATGAATTTGTCACTAAACTGCAAATATTAAGCTGTGCTTAATCTAAATCAATTAATTTTTATCAATGATTACCATTATTCAACGCTATTTAGTCATTGAAATACTTAAAAGCACAGTCGCTACTACATTGATATTGTTCATTATTTTAATGAGCAATACTCTGGGAAGAGTGTTATCTGATATATCCGAGGGAAAAACCCCGGTGGAAGCACTTTTCCCGGTATTTCTAGGGCAATCTATACATATTCTGTCGTTACTCTTGCCCCTTGGTTTTTTTCTAGGAATCATTTTTGCGTTCGGGCGCCTTTATAAAGATCATGAGCTGGTCGTCTTGCATGCCTGTGGATTTGGTTATCGGCATTTATATACGGCACTGAGTTATCTGCTGGTTCCGATATTCTTACTCAGCATGAGTTTGAGTTTATGGTTAAGTGCGGAGTTCCAGCAACGTGCCATCAAGATTGTCGATGAAAAGGAGAGTAATCACGAATTTCAGCGTCTTAAAGTAGGGCAATTTAATCAAAGTAATCAAAACGACTCAGTTTTTTTTATGCAGTCTATGTCCGAAGATAAACTTGAAATTCAAAATATCATTATCTCCCAGCCAGGGCAGGAGCAGGACGTTTTACAGACTGCGAAGACAGGCCGCCACAAACTGGATGAAAAAAATGGAGACCTGTTTCTGGAAGTGGGGCCTGGTATTCGTTACGTGGGGAAAGCCGGCCAGGCTGATTATCAAATCATTGAATTTGAAAAACACGGAATTCTGATCAAAAAGAAACCAGCGAAAACGAGTCCATTGGATAGCGATGAAATTTCTTTTTCTGATTTAATTCAATCGCATGATTTGAATGATCGTGTCGAGTTTTGGTGGCGGATTTCAATCCCAGTCACCTTGGTTATCTTGGCCCTATTAGCAGTACCTTTGTCGTATATAGCACCTCGTCAGGGTCGTTATGGAAAGATAGGTTTATCCCTCTTGGTGTTTATTATTTATTTAAATCTGTTGGGCTTAACCAAGTCGGCTCTCGAAGAGGGGCAATTGCCTTTATGGTTAAACTTTTGGTGGGTACACGTCATTTTTATGAGTCTGACGATACTATTGATGTTGCGTCGAATACATCCTCTTTTTTTAAGTAACCGATAAAGCCAGTCATGATCATTACTCGATATTTAGCGGCACATATTTATAAAGGCACTATTCTTGTGTTGTTGACATTGGTCAGTCTCAGTCTTTTCTTCACTTTTATACGCGAGCTGGATGATGTGGGAAACGGACAGTACGGATTAATTCAGCTATTGCAATTTTTATTCTACAAGTTACCTAATGTGATGGTTGAATTTATGCCCCTTGCGGCCTTGATTGGTGCCATGCTGAGTTTAGGTAATTTAGCAAGTAATAGTGAAATTATTGCTTTACAAGCTTCTGGCATGTCCCTAAAAAAGCTGTTGTATGCAATAGGCATCACAATTTTTTCCATAGCGCTGGTCACTTTTTTAGTGGCTGAATATATTGTGCCGACCAGTGAAACTCATGCAAAAAATCTACGCGCATCAAGTTTAGCGTCAAATGTGAGTTTGCAGGCCCGCCAGGGTATCTGGATAAAAGATGAGCAAAATATCATATATATACAGCAGCTTTTCCCTAATGGAAGCGCAAGGCATGTTGAAATTTATCATCTTGATGAAGAGGGGCAGTTACTTCAAACGACTTATGCAAAACAAGCCTTGGCCGTCAATAACGGTTGGCAGTTAATTCAAGTTAAACATACAGAGTTTTCTCCCTCCAAAACTCAGGTCGTTAATCATGATCGACTCCTCTATCAAGGTAAAGTCACGGATGATTTGCTCAACTCATTAGCGGTTACAACCCAGCAAATGTCTGTTTCTGATTTGACTACTTATATTCAATTTTTGCGTGAGAATGAGTTAAACGCCAAGGCCGAATTACTTTCATTTTGGCGAAAAATTTATAGCCCTTTAACTATTATGGTGATGGGTTTGCTCGCCGTTCCTTTTATTTTAGGTTCACAACGTCAAAGTAATACAGGTACCCGCCTGGTGATTGGTATCATGCTGGGTTTAACTTATGTGGTTATGGATCGCTTATTGATTCAACTTGGAGAACAACTAGAACTGAAGCCCATGATCAACGCTTTGGTACCCACATTAGTATTCATGACGTTAATGGTGTGGTTGATCTTGCAAAAAACTAATTTCCATAAGGTCTGATTGCTTTCAATTCACTCTTGATGATTCTCCTTTATGCCCGAAACATCAATAATCCTTGTCTGACTTAAGCGATCATGCCAGGTATAGGGTCTAAACAGTCTCCAAAAATAACCCAATCCGAAGCAGGCAAAAGACAGCATCGCAAACATTAATCGAAGAAAACTAATAGGCCAGGATGGATTAAAACCATATTCATTGATGATTCTGATTTTCCAAACTTTCATTCCCAGCGTTTGTCCTGCTTTATGCCAAAACCAGCTGTAAAAAATAAATATAACCATCAACAGGTAAAGAGAAAAAATGGGGCCAGTAATCGCTTCTCCTTTATTAAATGGTAGCAATATCGCTGTAGCAACAAACAGCAAAGCGATTATTAAAAAACTGTCGTAAAGCATCGCGATAAGTTGTTTAAATAATCCAGCTGATGGACATTGTTGTAAGCGTTTAGGATTCATTTCTTGATATTTATTTAAAATTTGGTTCGATATAATAAAAAAGTTTAAAATAATCAACAAACTTATATTGAAAAATTTAAATCCCTTTTTATAATCATTAACGACTCAACCACCCAAACAGGATCAGCTAATGGCAATTAAGAAAAGAACGGTTAAATCAAAAAAGAGCGCTGTTAAAAAAACAGCAATGAAAAAAGCCGGGCGCGGTCGTCCAAAAGTAGCAGCTAAAAAGACAGCTGCAAAAAAAGCAGTAAAGAAGACGGTTAAAAAGGCAGCAGTAAAAAAAGCAGCACCCAAAAAATCAGTAACAAAAAAAGCAGTAGCGAAAAAGGCACCGGTGAAAAAAGCCGCGGCCAAGAAGCCAGCAGCCAAGAAAAAAGTTACCAAGAGGGTTTCCAAAGCGAATCCTGCAGTTGAAAGAGCAAGAGCCTTAAGAGCGGAACTGGTTGAAGTTAAAGACAAGCTTAAAGCGAGTCTGAAGCGTGAAGCCGGTCTGCAGAAGATGCTGGATAGGGTGGGCGGCAATATCGAAAAAACAGTCTCTGGCTTTGTTAAGAAGGAAATGGCTGCTCTGGAAAAGGCGTTAAAGAAGAAGCCGCGTAAGAAGAGAGCAAAGAAATAGTTAAGCCGACCGGAAACGGTAATGCTTAGCGCTATACTACGAAAAGGCACATGCAAATGTGCCTTTTTTTATTCCAGCTACTGAATATCAGTTTGGTAATAGTTAGATCATAGTTAATGTGAATAAACTCGAGCAGTCTATGCAGCTTATCGATCAGTTTGTGGATAGCATCTGGTCGGAGAAGGGGCTTTCCAAGCTTACCCTGGATGCTTATCGGACCGACCTCAAATTATTTTCCCAGTGGTTGGCGCAACGTAACCTAAATCTCATCGCCAGCAGACAACCCGATATCCTTGAATATCTCGCCTACAAGGTTGAGCAAAAGTCGACCTCGCGTAGCAATGCGCGACTGTTATCCAGTTTAAAACAGTTTTACCGCTACCTGATCAAAACCGGACAACGCCAGGATAATCCTACCGAGTTGATCAGTGCACCTAAGATAAATCGCCTGTTACCCGATAGCTTGAGTGAGACGGAGATGGAGAATCTGTTACAAGCACCGGATATCGACAGTGAATATGGGTTGCGTGATCGTTGTATGCTGGAGCTGATGTATGCCTCCGGTTTAAGGGTCAGCGAACTGGTTGCACTGGAACTCGGCCAGATCAATCAGAATCTGGGTCTGGTCAGGTTAACCGGAAAAGGTAACAAGGAGCGGGTGATTCCGGTCGGCGAAGAAGCCCTGTATTGGTTGCAGAAATACCTGCAGCAGGGGCGACCCCTGTTGCTCAAGAGCCAGGTCAAAACCAATGCCTTGTTTCTGTCCAGTCGGGGGCAGGGGATAACCCGCCAGGCGTTCTGGCAACATATTAAAAAGTACCTGCTGAAAGCAGGAATCAAGACCAGTTATTCACCGCATTCATTACGGCATGCGTTTGCCACTCATTTGTTGAATCATGGGGCTGACCTGCGCACCGTGCAGATGTTGCTGGGGCATAGTGATTTGTCGACCACGCAGATTTATACGCATATTGCGCAGGCCAGGTTGCAGGCCTTGCATGAGAGGCATCATCCGCGGGGGTGAGTTTTATTTTTGGCGTCATTATTCCGGGCATCCTGCCCTTCACCCTCTGGGTCAGCCTGCGGCTGTTCAAAATCGTTCCGGACGATTTTGTGCGAGGAACGCAGTGACGCGGCAATCTTTTTTCAGGCTAGCAACTCACTGTGCAAGTGGTTCGTACTCTGATGCTGTCTGGTCTCTCGTAGTTCCTGACGAGTGCGAGTACGACTTACTTTTTTCAACAGCGAAAAAAGTAAGCAAAAACGCCGCCCCACACCGAGTGGCCTGCGGCTTCCCGAAAATAGGCGGATTTTGCAGGGCACGGGCCGATTCGCATCCCTCGATAATTGCTCCTGCATTAT
>JASJBW010000050.1 GCA_030066315.1 Gammaproteobacteria bacterium | reverse complement strand
TGGCTGCCTGTGCAACAGATCTTCCAGGGTAACTGTGGTGGTGCAGGCCTTGAAGATGTCCTCAAGTGGTACGGCCTGGATCTGGGTGTCGATAACATGGATTACGTCGGTTCACCTGAAGAAAAACGCTGGAATGAATGGAAAGGCCTTGATGGCGAACAGCAGAAGAAAGCCAGCTGATGCAGGCCTGTTTATCTGTAATGACACGTAACTGAATTTTATAGGAGAACAATTATGCCTGTAACAGCAATTGGAGATTACCCTGCCCTGATCAAGGACAAGGTAGAAAACTTTCACGGAAACCAGCTGGTATTCGTCGGCTGGGATCATCACCTGATGATTGATTCACCGCGAGCCTTTCCGCTACCCCCGGATATGCCGTTCGGTGCACTGGTTAGTGAAGTGCTGCCGGCTGCTTACGCACCGCATCCCGAATGGAGCCAGGTCGACATGGATCAGGTGCAGTGGATGCTTGATGGTGACGCTTTTACACCAGACTTCGCGTCCAGCCTGAAAGACAACGGTATCGGCCACAAATCTGTGGTGCGTTTCAAGACCCCTGGCCTGAATGGCATACAGGGATCAGGTAGCTAGGTGTCGTCATGACTTTCAACGTAACTATCGAGCCCATTGGCGAAACCATAGAGGTTGAAGAAGGGCAGACGTTGCTTGATGCATCCCTGCGGGCAGGTGTTTACCTGCCCCATGCCTGCGGCCATGGCTTGTGCGCGACGTGTAAGGTCGAGGTCGTGGAGGGTGATGTTGAGCATGGCGAAGCCTCGCCCTTCGCGTTAATGGACATGGAGCGTGACGAGGGTAAGTGCCTCGCCTGCTGTGCCACGCCTAACAGCGATCTGGTCATCGAGGCAGATATCGAGGAAGAAGAGGACGCGGAAAATCATCCGGTACGGGATTTTGTTGGCGTCGTTTCCAAGATTGAGACCGTGACGCCGCGCATCAAAAGCATCTTCCTGGCCATTGAGAATGGCGGGATCGAATTCCAGGCAGGACATTATGTCAACGTGCTGATCCCGGGTATGGAGGATCATCCTCGCGCATTTTCGATTGCCAGCCCGCCGTCTGAAACAAACCTGGTCGAGCTGAATGTCGCCCTGGTTGAAGGTGGAAAGGGTACCACCTGGTTGCATGAAGAGCTGAAGGTGGGGGATGGGCTGAAGTTCTCCGGGCCCTATGGCCGTTTCTTCGTTCGAGATTCAGCTTCCGAGCCAATGATATTCCTGGCCGGAGGATCTGGTTTATCAAGCCCGAAATCAATGATTCTTGATCTATTCGAGAAAGGTGAAAGCAGGCAGATAACCTTCATCTACGGAGCGCGTAACCAGGATGAATTGTATTACCGCGAGCTGTTCGAAGAGCTGGCCGAGGAGCATGACAACTTCACCTACGTACCAGCATTGTCCGATGAGCCAGAAGATTCCGACTGGAAAGGTGCGCGTGGGTTTGTGCATGAAGTAGCAAAAGATCATTTTGGTGGGATGTTCGCGGGCCATAAGGCCTACATGTGCGGACCACCGCCGATGATCGATGCCTGTATTACCACCTTGATGCAGGGCCGCCTGTTTGAGCAGCACCTATTCATGGAGAACTTTTACAACGCGGGCAGTGCGGAGGAGACCAGTAAGAGTCCTTTATTCAAGAATATCTGAATAAATAAAAGAGGTTGCATGATGAGTTTAGGTTCAATAACGCGTCATCAGGTAAAGATTATAGACACCGGTGAGGTTTATACCTGTGCCAAGAGCCAGCACCTGCTAAAGGGCATGGTGTCACTTGGTAAGCGGGGTATTCCCTCCGGCTGTCATGGTGGTGGATGTGGCGTATGCAAGGTGAGAATTACCAGGGGGGAATATATCACCAAGGTGATGAGCCGGGATTACGTTACCGCCGATGAGGAAGCAGAAGGTATTGTTCTGGCTTGTAGGACATTTCCACGGAGTAATGTCTCGCTTGAAGTCATAGGCAAACTAGCGAAAAACGTGCTGCGACCGAGTGTGAAGAAAAAGTACGGATTTGTTTGATCGGCCCTGCTGTTGATGAATCCGTGACTGTAAATAAATGTGAGAGGAAAAGTTATGAGTGTACTACGTGTTGGACATATTAATATTCGTGTTCTGGATATGGATGAGTCAGTCAATCATTACTGCAATGTACTGGGTATGGAAATGGTACATAAAGATGATGCAGGTAATGTTTACCTGAAAGGTTGGGATGAATGGGATAAGTATTCAGTGGTCCTGAGTCAGGAAGAATCTGCTGGCATGAACCATATCGCCTTCAAGGTTAAGTCAGACGGAGATCTGGATAGTTATAAACAGCGTATAGCAGATTACGGTATCAGCGTAGAAGAAGATGCGGCGGGTGCATTACCCTTTATCGGTCGGTCGCTACGTTTCAATCTGCCTAGTGGTCATGAAATGCGACTGTATGCCGAGAAGGAATTTGTCGGTACCGCGGTGGGCAGTACGAACCCCGAGCCCTGGCCTGATGGCCTGCGCGGCGCCGGCGTACACTGGCTGGATCATGCGCTGCTGATGTGTGAGCTGGATCCCGAGAAGGCAGTCAATAAGGTAGCAGAGTCTACCCAGTTCATGATAGATGTACTGGATTTCTATCTGGTCGAGCAGGTGATGGTGGGTCCGGATGGTGATATCCAGGCCGCGACCTGGCTGTCGACCAGCAATACCCCGCATGACATTGCTTTCGTCGGTGGCCCGGTACAGGGTCTGCACCATTGTGCCTTCTTCCTGGATAGCTGGGACGATGTACTGAAGGCAGCTGATGTGATGTCCAAGAACAAGGTAAAAGTCGATGTGACTCCACAGCGTCATGGTATTACGCGCGGATACACCATCTATGCCTTTGATCCTTCAGGAAATCGTTTTGAAACCTTTGGTGGCCTGGGTTACCTGGCACAGCCTGATCGTCCGGTAACTACCTGGACAGAGGACGAGCTGGGTCGAGGTATCTTCTACCATACCGGTGAGCTTGTTGAATCCTTTACCTCGGTTTATACCTAGCAGCCGATTCGACGAAACATAAAAAGGCTGCACTCGCGGCCTTTTTTCAATCTGGGTGAGAGTGGATTAAGGTCAGCTAGGCGGAAATATAAAAAGCCGAAAAAATAAACTGTGCGCGAGTGCTGAACCCATTCATACTTGTTTCCAGATTGCCCATTCTGCTCCGGCTCGGACCTTCCGACCAGCATACCTTTGATGTAATCCGAAACATTATGGTCACCGGCACGCCTGAACAGTGCCTTGAAAAGATGGAAGATAAGGCTACCTATTACGGCGTTGAAGAGGTCATGGTGGTGGCGGTCACCCACAGCTTCGAGAAACGTCGCCAGAGTTACGAGAAGCTAGGCTTGGTGGCAAACGGGCGGAATTTCCTAGAGGAGGCCTGACCCGGCGCAATCACCGGGTCATAGCCTTATTCAGTCCTACTGCAATAAATTCTACTATTCTTGGGCATCCAGGAAACGCTCGGCGTCCAGCGCCGCCATGCAACCGGTGCCGGCCGAGGTGATGGCCTGGCGGTAGATGTGGTCCATGACGTCTCCGGCGGCATACACGCCTTCAATGGACGTCTGGGTGGCATTGCCTTCGGTGCCGCTCTGCACCTTCAGGTAACCGTTGTGCATCTCCAGTTGGTCCTCGAATATGCCGGTGTTCGGCTTGTGGCCAATGGCCACGAACACTCCCATCAGGTCGATTTCCTTGGTGCTGTTGTCTTTCACGTTCTTGATACGGATGCCGGTAACACCGGAGTCGTCGCCCAGTACTTCGTCCAGCACGGCATCGAGCTCAAGGGTGACGTTGCCATTGGCGGCCTTCTCGCGCAACTGGTCGGAGAGGATCTTCTCGGAACGGAACTGATCGCGACGGTGGACAACCACCACCTCGTTGGCGATGTTGGACAGGTACAGTGCCTCTTCCACGGCGGTGTTGCCACCGCCGATCACGGCAACTTTCTGGTTCTTGTAGAAGAAACCGTCGCAGGTCGCACAGGCGGATACGCCCTTGCCTTTGAATGCCTCTTCGGATTCGAGGCCCAGATACATGGCAGAGGCGCCGGTGGCGATGATCAGTGCATCGCAGGTGTAGTGGGCGTTGTCGCCTTTCAGTTTGAACGGACGCTCGCTCAGGTCCACTTCGGAGATGTAGTCGAAGATGATCTCGGTCTCGAAGCGCTCGGCGTGCTGCTGCATGCGGGCCATCAGATCCGGGCCTTGCACGCCGGCATTGTCGCCGGGCCAGTTGTCCACCTCGGTGGTGGTCATCAGCTGGCCACCTTGCTCCATGCCGGTGACCAGCACCGGGTTGAGGTTGGCGCGCGCGGCATAGACGGCAGCGGTGTAGCCAGCGGGGCCGGAACCCAAAATCAGCAGGCGGTAGTGCTTGGTCTCACTCATAGTCGTTGTTCTCGTCGGGGTGGGGTGTTCAGATATGCAGGTCCAGCCATTGCTGCAGCATGGCCTGGTTCATCGCACCGGACTTGCGTCCGATCTCCTTGCCGTCTTTGAAGACCAGCAGGGTCGGGGTGGCACGGATATCCAGTTCCTTAGCCTTGTCGGCGAACTCCTCCATGTTGGCCATCACCAGCTTGAAGCGGTGCGGATCACTCTCGGTGACGCGTTCCAGCGCAGGCCCGACCATCTTGCAGGGGCCGCACCAGGGTGCCCAGACATCGACCACCACGGGTTGGGCTGATTGCAGGACCTCCTGCTCGAAATTGCTGTCTGTTGCGTTACTTGCTGGCATGTTCATTTCCTCCCTCAAGCGGTGTGTTTGCCCACGTCCCAACCCTTGTCGCCGATGATCTTTTCGGCGGTCACGATCGGTTCTTCCTCCAGCGGCGTAGCCATGGAATCGTTCCAGCGGTTGAACACGCCGAACATGCAGACCACGCCCAGCATCTCGACGATGTCCTCTTCGCTCCAGTGTTCGCGCAGCTGCGCGTAGAGCTCGTCGGTCACGCCGTTGGGTACCGAGCCCGCGGCCAGGGCGAAGTCCAGGGCAACCCGTTCGGCATCGCTGAATAGCGGGCTGGTCTGGTATTCGTAGATGGCGGCCATCTTCTCCTCATCGATGCCGTGGCGGGTGGCGCTGACCGTGGTGTGTGCCTTGCAGTACTGGCAGCCGGCGGCAAAGCTCGACATATGCGCAAGCAGGCGTTTGAAACCCAGGTCCACCCGTCCGTCCGGGGCAAAAACCGCCTTATTGAGCTGGATAACTGCCTTCGCAATATCTGGTACACGTTGCATGGTCAGCAGGCTATTGGGTACAAAACCGAGCGTCTTGACGAAGTGATTGAAGGTGTTTTTCAATTCTGGATCGATACATTCTTCAATGCTGATGGGATTCATGCGGGTCATGATGAGGTCCTCACAATTTATAGACAATAGCACTGCGCCCCTGGCGCAGTAGGTTATGACCACAACATTAAGTCACTTTCAGCTATCGATAAAGACTGACTGGAGGAAATAGACTTTTTCCAATTATTCACTAATATTTATAATTATGGACAAGTTAGAAGAGATGAAAATCTTTGCCGCGGTGGTGCGTAATGGTTCTTTTTCCGCAGCCGGTAGTGAACTCAACCTGACCCCTTCGGCTATCAGCAAGAAGATATCCACACTTGAGCAACGCTTGTCCACCCGACTGCTACATCGCACCACACGACGACTTAACCTGACTGAGGCCGGCCGGGTTTTCCTGGAACGCTGTCAGGCTATTCTTTCAGATGTTGCTGAAGCCGAGAGTATGCTGGCTGAGATTAGTCATCAACCCTTCGGTCGTCTGAGAGTTAGCGGTACAGTAGGATTCACGCGCATGCAGGTGATGCCACTGGTGCCAGCCTTTCTAGAGGCTTACCCAGAGGTACAGCTGGAACTTTCCTTAAGTGATGCGACAGTAGATCTGGTTGAAGAAGGTATCGATCTAGCAATACGCCTGGGGCGACTGCCTGATTCATCGCTGGTGGCTCGAAGCCTTGGTGAGTCGAAACGCGTAATTTGTGCAACACCACAATACCTGGCACATCACGGCACTCCTAAAAAACCGCAAGATCTGGCTGCACACAATTGTCTTACCCTAACCGCTGCGAGTGATCATAACGAATGGCGTTTCCATACCCGACAGGGTATTCAAAGGATTCGTGTCAGTGGAAATTTCTCGACCAGCGCCAGTGATGCCCTTTACCAGGCCTTGCTTGGTGGTACTGGGATTGCACGCTTATCCACCTTCATGGTAGGACCTGACATTCAAGCCGGTCGGCTGGTCCCGCTGCTGGAAAAGCAGAATCGTGAAGTTCAGTTGATCCATGCGGTCTATCCGCATCGACGCCATCTACCACCTAAGGTCGCCTGTTTTGTCAATTTTCTGGCTGAGCACTTTGATACTACATCCTGGGATTAAATCCAGTTGGTTTTTTTGCCACCGCAATACAATTACACTTGCGCGTCGTCTGAATGACGCCTTCAAGCTATCCAGCCAGGAATTACAGTTTAAAACAGATTCTTGGTGAATTGTTGGTAAACACTATTGTGCATTGCCCGCCAGCATTTGAGGCACTATTCCGACAGCTTTCTGCTTACCGGGAATACAGCAATATCCCAGCGTTTTTGCACGGCCCCCCACAAACCTCGTTTATCAACTAGCATGACGGCAATCGCAATACCACCCATCAACATGAGATACCAACTGCCCCAGTCTGCTGCGAGTTCGCGTAGCAAAAAGAATACAATGACTCCGAGAATAGGCCCCTCTATGGAACCCAGCCCACCGATAACCACGATGAAAATGACAAAGGCGGTCCATTCGTTGACTGAAAATGCCGCCTCCGGGGTAATTCTCAACTTTTGCAGAAAAATAAAGGCACCGGTAAAAGCAGTCATCAATGCAGTACCGATATAAATCATAAATTTAACTCGCCGGGTTGAAACACCTACGGCCTCGGCGGCGGGTTCGCTGTCACGAATAGCGGTGAGCGCAAGGCCCCATTTCGAACGTAGCAATAGCCACACTGTGATGACTGAAGCAACGCCAATGGCAAATGCGATGTAATACATAATCATCTCTCTGCCAGCACGGCTGTCAGAAAGGGATTTGGCGATGGCTATCGGTAATGAAATGCCTGATCCACCGCCAAGCGCGCTACTTTGCGCTGCGATCAGGCGGAATACCTCCGCGATTACCCAGGTTCCTATAGCGAAATAAGCGCCTTGTAAACGAAAGGCAATCCATCCGGTTGGTATGGCAATCAAGGCAGTGGCCAGTGCTGCGGCTGGGATAGCAAGCAGAATCGGTAGTCCGGCAAACATGGTCAGAGCGAAGAACAAGTAACCGCCTAGCCCGACATAGGCTTGTTGACCTACTGAGAGCAATCCTGTGTAGCCTGCCAGCAAATTCCACATTTGTGCCAGAGCCAGAAAACTCATTATTTCCATGAGTAGGCGTAAATCAGCGCGACCAGCCCACATCGGAGCGAAGGCGAGGGCGAATACCGATATGATGACCAGAATTCGGATAACAAAAGTAATCGTCTGATTACGTGACCTGTGGAGAGTATTCGATGAAATCATGACAAGCCTCTACTTGGGAAAAAGGCCGCGAGGCCGTAACACGAGAAGAAGAAGAAAGACAAGGTGGCCCGCGAGAATTTGATATCCAGCGTCTATTTGTGCGCCGATGGCCTGTGCCACGCCAAGTATGACACCACCAATAAGTGTTCCCCACAAAGAACCAAGCCCACCAATGATGACCGCTTCAAATGCAAACAACAGTCGAGCAGGGCCGGCCGCAGGATCAAAATTGGTTTTCATGGCTAGGAAAACGCCCGCAATGGCCACCACAATCGAGGCTATTGCCGTGGCAATCGCAAAGATGTGCGCATTGTTGGATCCCATCAGGGGTACAATCTCAGGGTCATCTGAAGTTGCACGCAACAGGCGACCTATGGGCATGCGATAGAAAATAAATTGCAACGAAGCAATCACCGCGACCGCAACCAGGAACATTAGCAGTGGCAATGCACCGATTGATATATCTCCAATCAACTGGAAACTTGCAGTATCCAACCAGCCGGCATTCAGGCGAACACTATTGGCGGAGAAAATTTCCAGTAACGCATTCTGGATGATGATCGAAAGCCCGAAGGTGACCAATATCGGTGGCAGAATATCGCTGCCCATGACCCGGTTTAGCAACAGGCGTTGATTCAAATAGCCGGCACCAGCCAGTGCGACTATAACCAGGGGGATGGAAATTAGGGGATGAATTTGCCAACCCGCGATAAAGGCAACCACCAGGTAAGCGGCGGTGACGATAAAGTCACCGTGCGCGAGGTTGATAAAGCGCATCACGCCGAACATGAGACTAAGACCTGCTGCAAACAGCGCATACAGCCCTCCCAGAAGGATGCCTTGTATAATTGCATTTAACCAAACCATCAGTTGTTTTCCTCCTGTTCTTCCTGCATACCGAAATAAGCGGCGGCAATATCATGTCGAGTCAGTTCATCTGGTGTACCAGTCAGTGTTACCCGTCCTTCCATAAAGCAATACACTCGATCGGCCACGGCCAATGCCTGACCGACATCCTGCTCAACTACCAAAAGAGAGGTGCCGCCTTCACGAATTCGTGGGATAGCTTCGTAAATACTCTTGATGACCTTGGGTGCAAGCCCAAGACTGATTTCATCACACATTAGCAGGCGAGGATTGGACATTAGTGCACGGCCGATAGCGACCATCTGTTGCTGGCCTCCTGACAACGCTGTACCTGGGTTGTTTTTCTTGGTTACCAGATCCGGGAACAGGTCATAGATCGCATCCAGCGACCAGGGACCGGGACGGCCACCCGCAGATCCAATCAAAAGATTCTCTTCAACCGATAGTGATGGAAACAATCTTCTTCCTTCCGGAACCATTGCAATTCCAGCCTTGTGAATACTGTGCGCGGATTGGCCAGCAATTTGATTACCATTAAAATGGATATCTTGTTCGTTAGCATTAATCAACCCTGTAATCGCACGCAGAAATGTGGATTTTCCCGCCCCGTTGGAACCTATCAAGGCAACGGCTTCCCCTTCTTCGATAGAAAGGTCTATACCAAATAGGGCTTGAAAGTCACCATAAAAGGCTTTGAGCCCTTTTGTTTCAAGCAGCATCTTCATCAACCGAAATCCCCATGTAGATTTCCTGCACGAACGGATCTTGCATAACCGTAGCAGGGTGACCTTCAGCAACAATTTTGCCAAAGTCGATAACAATTAAGCGCTCTACCACAGCTGTCAGCGCATGTACGATATGTTCAATCCAGATGATCGATACACCACTGTCCCTGATGTCTTTAATCGTATCGACGAGGTCGTGGCATTCTGCTTCAGTCAAGCCGCCGGCAATTTCATCTAGTAACAGCAGACGAGGGTTGGATGCGAGTGCACGAGACAATTCCAGTCTCTTGCGTTCCAACAGGGTAAGACTACCGGCTTTGAGGTTTGCCTTAGCTAATAGTCCTGTGCGTTCAAGAATGTCACGACAGACGGCCTCGGCATCGTGGTGGCCTGAATTGCCAAATGACGAAGCGACCAGTAAGTTTTCGTAAACAGACATGCCAATAAAGGGATGCGGAATTTGAAAACTCCGGGATATACCCTTACGGCATCGTTGGGCTGCGCTGTACTGGGTGATATCTTCTCCTGAAAACACAACCTTACCTGCTGAAGCTGGTATGGTTCCTCCAATCAGGTTAAACAACGTGGACTTTCCTGCACCGTTCGGCCCGATGATCCCAAGCGCTTCACCTTGTTCAAGGGTGAATGAGACATCGTCGGCCACTTTAAGTGCACCAAAGTTTTTATGTACACCGCTAAGGGCAAGAATTTCAGCCATCGTGAATCTCCCAGAATAATCAAGAGGCGAACGAATTCGCCTCTTGAATGATTTAGATTAAGCGATTGGTTTCATCTCACCGGTCAGAGGGATAGACGGATGGTCGCCATTCTCAACGATATCGAGAACTGGCTTGCCACCATCCATACGCCACTGGCCACCGACTAACGGAGTTTTGGCAACATTTGGAACCGGCCCCTTCTTGAAGTTAACGTTACCTACGCAGGTGTCCAAATTCGTTTCTCCAATGGCCTTGGCAATGCTTTCAGGGCTGGTTGGATCCTCGGAGCGTTTCAGCGCGTCGACCGCAACCTCGAACAGCGAATGTTTGAAACCAAGCGGCATGGTCCACGGGTTTCCGGTTGTGTTCTCGTAATCCTTTGCAAGTTCAGCCGAAGTCTGTCCGGTGAACGAAGATGAAAATGGATGATGGGGTGACCACCAGACTTCTACCGATAATCCATTGGCGCGATCACCCAGTGGTGCGACGGCCTGTGGAAATTCGGTAGCCTTGGCGGCCTGCATGATTTTGGGGTTGAAACCCTGTTGTGCAGCCTGAGTCCAGAAGGTGACGAAATCGGGTGGCAGTTGCACACCGGTAACGATTTCTACGCCAGCTTCTTTGAAGGCAGAAATCTGTGCCGAGAAATCGTCAGACATGTTCTGGTAGCGACCCGGGTCGACCAGCTGATAACCGCGTTCGGCCATGACCGGCGGAAAGCCAAGTTTTGGATCAGACCAGCCATTACCATCAGGGTCGTTCGGCCATAATGCACCTACTACCTTATTACTGCTCACCTGATCCCACTGGTTAATGAAAACCGAAATGATGTCTTCCAGTCCCCAGAAGAAGTGGTAGGTATACTCGAATCCTACCTTGGGATCACCCTGGCGTCCGAAGAAATGCGGCTGCCATGGTGTGTCATTGGTGATACATGGCACGCCGTTGAGTTCAGCCTGATCCGCTACCGGGTTGGTGGTGTCAGGTGTCGACGTAGCACAGATGATATCGACTTCTTCATCCAATATCAGTTCCTGGGCAACAGAGGATGCACGATTTGAGTTGGACTGGCTGTCTTTGACGATGAATTCCACCGGGTGGCGGGTGCCGTTGATCATCAGACCCGCTCCAATCTGCTTGGCGAATTGATTGAGCATAAACGCATCAGGCTCGGCGAAAATGGCCAATGGACCGGTTTGTGGTGAGACAAAACCGATCTTAAGGGTTTTTGGTGCGGCAATTGCCGGGGCGGATAGCCCAGCTGATGCGGTGGCTATACCGGCAGCACCGGCCATTTTCAGAAAATCTCTACGGGTAAAACTGGTTTTTGACATGGTTTCTACTCCTCTGGTTGAGTGCGCTGTATTAGATATCCATTAACAGAACGCAAATTTGATTTTATTCAATGACTAAAATAATAATCGATTAAATTAAAAATATCGATAAAAAAGATTTAAAGCGATAATATTATTTAAAATAGATAAGTCAAGGGCTGATTTTCGAATGTTCTGATAGAAAAATGCTTAGATTCTTCTTTGGATTTGCTATCCATTGGATAGCTGGAAGTCACGCTATTGCTTTTGATTCGATTAAAGTGCAGCTAGTTGAAACAGAGGAATTTGAAGGGGAGATCTAACCTGGCAGAGAAAGCCAGGTAGGAATTTTGACCATTTTAACCTGGACCAGTTTTGTGGTTAATCCTTTTCAAGTTTCTTCAGGCGATACGCAATCTGTGGCCGTGACATGCCGAGCAATCTTGCGGCCGAGCTCAGGTTACCTTTCGCTCGTTCGACTGCAGACTTCAGAAGTTCCGATTCAATATCTTCAAGTGATATGCCATTGTCGAGTACTTTGTTGACAAGTTGACTGGATGTTTCCTCATGAGGTGGTTCAAGGGAATCTTCATATTCGTCTTTTCGTATTGTTGACTGGTTGACATTAATATGAGGAAAGAGGTGAGGAATATCGATGTGTGAACCGTTGCCAGCTATAATGACACCGCGTTCGATCATGTTTTCCAGTTCGCGGATATTGCCTGGCCAGGCATATTTTTCCATAGCCTTCAAGGCTTCTTCGCGTATGCCAGGAATCCGCTTGCCATGTAACGCAGTATATTTATGCAGGAATCTATTGGCCAGGGCGGGAATATCTTCCAGACGCTCACTCAGGGTGGGGATTATGATTGGGAAGATGTTCAAGCGGTAATACAGATCTGCACGAAAACGACCTTCATCAACGGCCTGTTGCATATCGATATTGGTTGCAGCCACCAGCCTGACATCGACTTTTCGTGTGCGGGTGTCACCAATACGCTCAAATTCGCCCTCCTGTAATACACGCAATAGTTTCACTTGTGCCGCTGGTGAGAGATCACCAACCTCGTCTAGGAACAGGGTGCCGCCATGGGCTCGTTCAAAACGGCCGGGGCGAGAATGTTGTGCACCGGTGAAAGCTCCCTTTTCCACTCCAAATAGTTCTGATTCAATCAGCTCTTCCGGTATGGCCGCACAGTTGATGGCAACGAAGGTATTGTCGGCACGCGGACTGACGCTGTGCAATGCGCGGGCGCACATCTCCTTGCCGACACCGGTCTGGCCCAACAGTAATACCGTGACATTACTGTCACCGGCTTTTTTTAGCATTTCACAGGTTTGCTTGAACGGCGCAGATGAGCCAACCATGTCACCAATGGCGGCAGTCTGATCAAGCGAATAGCGCAAGTTCGCCACCTGTTCCTGTAATTCGAGTAACTGGTCCGCAATATGATCAGGATTGAAATACTTTAAATCTTCTTCAGCATCTTCCCAGGCCTCAACAGGGCGCCCGATGTTGCGACAATGGCGGTCACCCT